>CADDYU010000015.1 GCA_902810705.1 Methylococcaceae bacterium | reverse complement strand
CATTCGCGACTGGCTGGCCGAGCAGGACATTCTCCTGGCCGGGCGCTATAGCGAGTGGGAGTACTACAACTCCGACCATGCCTTCCTCGCCGGCCAACGCGCCGCCCACACCGCAAAAGCACGGGAGCGGGCAAGGACCAAGGCAGCGTCCACGCGGGAGGAAACTCCGTCAACCGCGAAATAGATTACCAAGGTTTGGTGGCGGGAAAGGGGGAAAGGTAAAAAGCGAAACGCAGAGGCAAGGAAGTAAACTATGCGGAGCAAGGATGACACCGCGGATTCAATGTTCCGATCTTTCTGGATGGGCGGCTTCGAGGGCGCCTGCCACATCAATTCCCTGGGGCAGCGCCTGGACATGGTCGCCGCCACTCAGCACGACCTGTACGTGGATGAAGATTACGCTCGGCTCTCCGAGGTAGGCATCCAGGTGGCGAGGGAGAGCCTGCGCTGGCCCTTGATCGAGCGAGCCGGTCGCTTCGACTTCGGTTCGGCGATACCGATGCTGCAGGCAGCCAACCGGTACGGCGTGCAGGTGATCTGGACGTTGTGCCATTATGGCTGGCCCGAGGATCTCGACCTCCTGTCGCCAGCGTTTGTCGACCGGTTCGCGCGGTTCTCCGGCGCGGCGGCGCGGTTCATCGCCGATCATAGCGAGTGGCCGCCGCTGTATTCGCCGGTGAACGAGATCTCGTTCATCTGCTGGGCGGTCTGCTGCAGCGGGCTCATGCATCCTTATCCGGCTTGCGCTGGCGGCCGGGATCATGAACTGAAACGCCAGTTGGTCCGGGCGGCCATTGCCGCCATCGAGGCGATATGGGACGTAGACCCTCGCGCCCGAATCGTCCATATCGATCCCCTGATCCATGTCATCGCACCGCCCGACCGGCCCGATTTAGCGGAAGCCGCGCGGGCCGAGCGGGACTCAATGTTCGAGGCTTGGGACATGCTGCGGGGCTCCCGCGACGAGGACCTGGGCGGCGACCCCAAGTATCTCGACCTCATTGGCGTCAATTACTATCACTGCAACCAATGGGAATGCCTGACTCAAGACCGGCTTCATTGGCACTTGGAGGATCCCCGGCGCCAGCCCCTGCACCGCTTGTTGCAGGAGGTCTATGAACGCTACCGAACGCCTCTTCTCATCGGCGAGACCAGCCATGTCGGCGTGGGTCGCGGACAATGGATTCGCGAGATCGGCGCGGAAGTCGACCTAGCACAGCGCCTAGGCATTCCCATCGAAGGTATCTGCCTGTACCCAATCATCGACCGGACCGACTGGGATAACGACTCCCATTGGCACAACAGCGGTCTATGGGATTTAGTGCCCGACGAAGACGGACGGCTGCAGCGGGTCATCAATCAGCCCTATTGGGCGGACCTCCGGGAAACGCAGCGGCTTCTCGGCCGTTAGAGCAACTCTGAGGCTTGCCATAGGCCACTCGGCGCGGGGTCGGACTGTCCCACTCCTTGAGCCGCGAAGGCAAAAACTCCCGGAGAAAAGAATTGAGCGATACGAGTAGTAGTGAAACACTAAGGCCGCTCTTGGCTTCTCTGGAGCGCCCGACCCAAAGCTACCCTGGGCTGGCCCTTTGGGGAGGGGTGGAATGCACTGTCAATCGCATTGGCGATCGATTCTTCGACCAGTTGGAAAGGAGCGGTCATGCTCGGCGGATCGAGGACTTGGATCGCTTCCGGGCCTTGGGGCTGACTACGCTGCGCTATCCGGTGCTGTGGGAGCGGGTGGCGCCCCGAGGCATCGACCAGGCGGATTGGGGCTGGGCGGATGAGCGGCTCGGGCGACTGCGGGAACTCGGAATCCGGCCGATCGTCGGCCTGGTCCATCATGGTAGCGGCCCTGCTCACACGCAACTGGACGACCCGGGCTTCGTCACCGGATTGGCGGAATACGCCCAAGCGGTGGCCGAGCGTTATCCGTGGATCGAGGACTACACGCCCGTCAACGAACCCCTCACCACGGCCCGCTTCAGCGGCTTATATGGCCATTGGCACCCCCATGCCCGCGACGACCGAAGCTTCGTCCGTTGTCTGCTGAACCAGTGTCGGGCAACGGCGGCCGCCATGGCGGCTATCCGCCGGGTGGCGCCGGAGGCCCGGCTGATCCAAACCGACGATCTCGGCAAGACTTATTCAACCCGGCCGCTGGCTTACCAGGCCGAGTTCGAGAACCATCGCCGCTGGCTAAGCTGGGATCTACTCTGCGGCTGGGTGCGGCCCGGTCACCCGTTGTGGGAATACCTTCAGAGCTCCCGCGGGCTGGGCGATGACTGGCAGGATCTTTGCGCCGAGCCCTGCCCCCCCGATTTCATCGGCATCAATTATTATCTCACTAGCGAACGCCACCTGGATCACCGGTTCCATCGTTATCCGCCCGGAGACCGCGGCGGCAATGGCCGGCACCGGTATGCCGACGCCGCCGCGGTACGGGTATTGCGGGAAGGTGTCGCCGGGCCGCGCCGGCTCCTAATGGAAGCCTGGCAGCGCTATGGAATTCCTTTGGCCATTACCGAGGCCCATCTGGGTTGTACCCGCGAGGAGCAAGTCCGCTGGCTATGGTACGTCTGGACTGAAGCCCATGCCGCACAGGCCGAAGGCGTGGATGTACGGGCCGTCACTGCCTGGGCGCTATTGGGTTCATACGACTGGGTGCATTTGCTGACCACCGCCAAGGGCTTTTACGAGCCGGGCGCTTTCGATCTGCGAGCGCCCCATCCACGGCCTACAGCGGTGGCTCAAGTGATCCGCGACCTTGCGGCCACCGGCCAAAGCCATTGTCCGGCGCTGGACAGCCCCGGCTGGTGGCTGCTACCCAATCGTCTGCTCCATGCTGAACCGCCAATTGAAGCGAGATCCGTTCCGAATTGGCATCTTCGGACTCGCCCCCTCATAATTGCCGGCGCCAATGGAACCCTCGGCCAAGCGTTTGCGCGGATTTGCCGACAGCGCGGGCTAGAATGCCGCCTGTTATCACGGCGAGAAATGGACATTACCGATCCGCTATCGGTGGCCACGGCGCTCGATATCGTAAAGCCCTGGGCGGTAATTAACGCGGCGGGTTATGTCCGGACCGATGACGCTCAATATGAGGCGGAGATTTGCTTCCAGGCCAACAGTCAAGGCCCGGCAATTCTTGCGGCGGCCTGCGCCGAACGAGGGCTCGGACTTGTGGTGTTCTCTTCCGACTTGGTCTTCGATGGGCGGACTGGACGACCCTATGTCGAATCCGACCCCGTAGCGCCGCTCTCGGTATATGGCCGGTCCAAAGCCGAGGCGGAACAGCGGGTACTAGCCTTGCTGCCTAAGGCCTTGGTTATCCGGACGAGCGCTTTTTTTGGTCCCTGGGATGCCCATAACTTTGTGACCCAGACTCTACAGACTCTCACGAGGGGCTCTCTGTGGCGCGCAGCCGAGGATGCCGTGGTCTCTCCCACTTATGTGCCGGATCTGGTGAATGCGGCCTTGGACCTTTTGATCGATGCCGAATCGGGGCTTTGGCATTTAACTAATGACAGCGCTATTAGCTGGGTGGAATGGGCGCGTCGGGCCGCTACCCTGGCTAACCTCGATCCGCACCGGGTAATTTCCTGCCCTCGCGCCGAGCTCGGCTGGGTGGCGCCCCGGCCGGACTATTGCGCTCTGACCAGCGAGCGGGGTTGGATCATGCCCTCCCTGGATGAGGCACTGGGACGATATCTGCAATCACTCGAATTTGTATCGCCGCCCTAGAAACACTCCCTGATGCTCTATATACAGCCGCGACTACAATCACACTGTACGTTTGGCCAAGCGCTTAATTACTAGAACATTTTCATTTCGCTTGTACGGCATAGCCGGACCTCGCAGATAGTTGGCGCATTCCGCGGGCGGGAAGCGTTCCAGCGCCTCAGTCACGCCAGCGTGGAATGCCTCGAGGGTGCATGCCGCTGCCTTCCGAAGGGCGGCTTTGACTTTGAAAAACACCTGCTCGATGGGATTCAGGTCCGGGCTCTACGGGGGAAGCGGCAGAAAGATCGCCCCACGCGCCTCGATGGCTTCGCGAACCCCGGTTCCCAGGAGCGAGGCCAGGTGATCGCAGATGACCCGATCCCCGGGCGATAAGGTTGCGGCCTTTAGCGTTTCTTTGAACGTCAGCCCTAGGCGCCGCAACGGGTGTCAAAGCCTGGAGAGATGGACCGATAGCCCAGCCACTCTCGAAGTTCCACCCGTGCCCGGTCGGGCTTCGAGGGTTCCCCCGGATCACAGGCGGCCCTGATCCGTTCCCGTAAATCCCGCGAAAGCGCCTTGGCCATCGTCCTCTCCTTGCCACGTCCCTATCGTTCGGGCCTCGCCTGCCGCCTCCAAGTTGCCGTACACCCGGGATCAAACGGCGTAGCCGGCGTGGCGGAAGTAGTTGGCGCATTCGGCTGGGGTGAGCCGATTCAAGAGTTCGCCGATCGTGTTCTCGACCGCCTCAAGAGTGCGCTGACCCGCCTTGCGGAGCCAGGCCTTGAGCTTGGCGAAGAACTGCTCGATGGGGTTGAGGTCGGGGCTGTAAGGCAGCAAGGGTTTGACTATAGTCCTTGGACTTCAATCGCTTCGCGAACCCCGCTCATTTGAGGCGAGGAGAGATTGTCCCAAATGACGATGTCGCCCGGTGCCAACGTCGGGCACAAGAATTCCCGTACGTAGGCCAAAAAGAGCTCGCCGTTCCTGGGACCTTCGCTCACCAGGGGTGCGGTCAGACCCTCCTGCCGCCAGGCGGTCACGAAGGTCGTGGTTTGCCAATGGGGCCTTAGGGGACAGTCCCAATGACCCGCTCGCCTTGAGGCCCCCACCCGTAGAGTCGAGCCATGGCCGTGGTGGCTCCGGTCTCATCAATAAAGATCAGCTTGGCTGGATCCATCCAACGTGGGTTGTTCGGCTTGCCAAGCCTTTCAGGGCTATATCTTCCCGGTCCTGCCGGTGGCCCGGAGTGTTTTCTTTGAAGGTCAGCCCCAAGTGATCGAGACGGTACCCGAGCGTGGAGAGTTGGACTTTCAGATCCAAGGCTTGGCGAAGCTCGGCCAAGGGGGTCTCCGGCTTCGCTTCCAGGAGCGCACGCAGTGCCTCATCGTACGCCGCGAGGCGGGGCTGGCGGCCCCCGGCGTGCGGTTTCGGCGCCAGCGTACCGCGCTCTTGGCGCTGCCGTTTCAGTTTCTCGATAAACGACGCACTGATCGCAAACCGCGCCACCACCTCCGCGGCGGTCTGGCCGTCTTCACAGGCGGCTATGAACCCGCTCCCGTACATCCATCGAATAGGCTTTCGCCATCACCGGTCCTCAGGGCCCAAAGCTTAATCGGGCCACGTTCCCGATCATCGGTTACCTTTCGTCAGATCCGAAAACGCTTTAATGGTGGGAACGAAGCCGAAGACGCAGATGCCAAGCTTGGTCACATTAGCTTGATATGGCCAGGTCTTTCAATCGGAGATGGTCAATTTAACCTTTTCCCTAGATTGATTGACCTTATCTCTCAATTCCTTGCCTGGCTTGAAATGAGGAACGAATTTAGAGGACAGTTCGACAGCGCCTCCAGTTTTAGGATTGCGCCCGATCCGCGGTGGACGGTAATGCAGTGAAAAACTGCCGAATCCCCGGATTTCAATCCGCTCGCCCGAGGAAAGAGCTAACGTCATGTGGTCAATCATTCCCTTTACTGCCGACTCAACATCTTTGAACGCGAGATGGCTATATTTTTCCGCCAAGAGATTGATCAGTTCTGACTTTGTCACCGTGGGTTTCCCTAAAATGGCTGGAGGGGCCATGTAGCCCCTCACATCACCAAATTATTTGTTCTCCATTTGCTCCTTGAAAATATCACCCAGGGTCGGCATTCCGGAGGAAGCGGGTTGCGAATAACCCTTGATTGCGGCTGCCTCATCCTCTTGGTCCTTGGCTTTGATCGACAGAGTGATCATCTTGTTCTTCTTGTCGACACCCATGAACTTGGCTTCCACTTCATCGCCGACCTTCAATTGGGTGCGGGCATCTTCGACCCGATCACGGGAAATCTCGGAAGCCCGGAGATAACCTTCCACGCTGTCCGCCAGGGTGATAATCGCACCTTTAGCATCCACTTCCTTGACTACACCTTTCACCGGGCTGCCTTTCTCATGAGTGGCCAGGTAGTTCTGGAATGGATCCTGCTCCATTTGCTTTATGCCGAGAGATATACGCTCGCGCTCGGGGTCGATCGCCAGAATGACGGTCTCGACTTCATCGCCTTTCTTGAACTGACGAATGGCTTCTTCACCTGGCGTGCTCCAGGAAATATCGGACAAGTGCACCAAACCATCGATGCCACCGTCGAGGCCGATGAAGATACCAAAGTCGGTGATCGATTTAATATTACCCTTGATCTTGTCGCCCTTCTTGTGGCTGGCGGCAAACTCCTCCCAAGGGTTGGGCCGGCACTGCTTCATTCCCAAGGAAATGCGTCGCCGTTCCTCGTCGATGTCCAAAATCATGACTTCGACTTCCTCGCCCAATTGCACGACCTTGGAAGGATTGACGTTCTTGTTGGTCCAATCCATTTCGGACACGTGGACCAAACCCTCCACACCTTCTTCCAATTCAACGAAGCAGCCATAATCGGTGAGATTGCTGACCCTGCCAAACAAACGGGTGCCCGGCGGATAACGGCGAGCAATGTTGAGCCACGGATCCTCGCCAAGTTGCTTTAATCCTAAAGAGACACGGTTTTTCTCTTGATCAAACTTGAGCACCTTGACCCGGATTTCCTGGCCAATCTGCACCGCTTCGGAAGGATGACGCACCCGTTTCCAGGCCATATCGGTGATATGCAGTAGACCATCGATACCGCCGAGGTCGATGAATGCACCGTAATCGGTAAGATTCTTGACCGTACCGGTAACCACGGCGCCTTCCTTTAGGTTTTCCAGTAGCGCTTCCTTCTCGGCGCTATATTCAGATTCCACCACGGCACGGCGAGACAGCACGACGTTATTGCGCTTCTGATCAATTTTGATGACCTTGAATTCGAGATCCCGCCCTTCGAGATAGGAGGTATCTCGCACTGGACGCACATCGACGAGGGAGCCGGGCAGAAAGGCTCGCAGCGCGCCAATGGCCACGGTGAAACCACCGCGGACTTTACCCGTCAGCCGCCCACGTACTGTCTCGTTTTTCTCATGGGCTTCTTCGAGATCCTGCCAGGCCTTGAGCCGCTTCGCCTTATCGCGGGACAGCAAGGTCGCACCGAGGCCGTCCTCCAGCAGTTCCAGAGCAACCTCAACCGTATCGCCAACCTGAACTTCGATCTGCCCCTCGGAGTCCAGGAACTGCCATTTCGGCACCACGCCTTCCGACTTCAGGCCGGCGTTGACTACCACGACATCGGAACCGATATCGACCACGGTGCCGCGGATGATGCTGCCCGGACGCATTTCTGCCTTGGCCAGGCTCTCTTCAAACAATTCTGCAAAGCTGTCGCTCATAAAAAGATACGGTTGGCGAACGGCTGGAATCCAGCTATTCAATATGTGGATTGAAACCATTGCCGGCAGTCCCGGCAACCCCATGACAAATTAGCGCCAAGAGGCTTATCACTTTCCGATAACCTTAAGTATCCTGGCGATAACCTGCTCGATCGCAAGTTCGGACGAATCGATCAAAATCGCGCCCTCGGCCATCACAAGCGGAGCTTCGATCCGCTCCCGATCGCGTCGATCCCTTTCCTCGATCTCTTTTGTCAAGCTGTCAAGGTTAACATGAACTCCCTTCCCCTTCAACTGCTTATACCTTCGGAGCGCACGTACTTCGGCGCTGGCGGTTAGAAAAATCTTGAATGGGGCATCCGGGAAGACCACCGTGCCCATATCACGACCATCGGCCACCAATCCGGGGGGTTGGCGAAACCCACGCTGCTTGTCGAGCAGAGCTTTGCGGACCGGGCCATAGGCCGCAATGCGGGAGGCCGTATTGCCGCAGGTCTCCGTGGCAATCTCGTGGGCGATGTCTTCGCCATTTAGGAGGATCTGTAGCGGATCACCGGTCGGAAATCGCAAATCCATGGCTGCGGCAAGCCGCGCGATGGCTTCGGCATCGTCCAGAGAGGTCCCGGAGCGCAGAACCGCGATGGCCAGGGATCGATAAATCGCCCCACTATCGAGAAAATGCCAGCCCAGCCTTTTCGCCACGGCTCGGCTGACGGTACCCTTCCCGGCGCCGCTCGGTCCATCGATGGCTAGAACCGGAATGTCCGCGCTCATAGGACTTCACCGTCCACGGCCACAATGTTGAGCCCAAGGCCGCGTGCCAGTTCCACGAAGTTCGGGAAGGAGGTATTGACGTTGCCGCAATCCTCGATCTCGATAGGGCCTGCCGCCCGCAGCGCGGCGATGGAGAAGGCCATGGCGATACGATGATCGCCGTGGGACTCCACCCGGCCGCCCGATAAGCACCCACCTCGCACGAGCATGCCGTCCGACGTCGGTTGCGCATCGATTCCCAGAGTTTGCAGACCCTCGGCCATGACTTGAATCCGATCGCTCTCCTTGACCCGCAGTTCCGCCGCGCCGCTCAGCCGGGTTTCACCTTCGGCGCAGGCCGCCGCGACAAACAGCGCCGGAAATTCGTCGATGGCCAACGGCACCAGCGATTCCGGAATCTCGATACCGCGCAATCGGCTGGAGCGAACCCGAATGTCCGCCACCGGTTCGCCGCCTGCTTCGCGGGGGTTCACGAGTTCGATATCGGCGCCCATGAGCCGCAAAATGTCAATGACCCCGGTGCGAGTGGGATTGATGCCCACATGCTGGAGCGTGACGTTCGCGCTCTCGGCAATGGACGCCCCCACCAGGAAGAACGCAGCCGACGAAATATCGCTGGGCACGTCGATGTCGTGAGCAACAAGCTTGTCGCCGGACCTTAGAGCCACTAGATCGCCATCGCGTCGCAGGGGATAGGAAAAACCGGCCAGCATGCGCTCGGTATGATCGCGGGTCGGCGCCGGTTCCCGCACGCTGGTCTCGCCTTCTGCGTAAAGGCCGGCCAAGAGCAAACAGGATTTCACCTGAGCGCTGGCGACCGGCATGTCGTAATGAATGCCCTTGAGCCGCGCTCCGCCCTTGATTCTGAGGGGCGCGGTGCCCGCCTCCGTGGTGGCAATTACCGCACCCATGGCGCGCAAGGGCTCGGTGACCCGCTTCATGGGACGGCGCGACAAGGAGGAATCGCCAGTCAGTACCGTATCGAAGGACTGACCGGCCAGGAGCCCCGCCAGGAGGCGCATGGAGGTGCCGGAATTGCCGAGATATAAAGGCTCCTGTGGGGCTTTGAGCCCGCGCAGGCCCACGCCATGAATGATCACGCGGCCGGCCTCCGGGCCTTCGATGCGAACCCCCATGGCCCGAAAGGCATTCATGGTGGCGAGACAGTCTTCGGCCTCCAGAAAGCCGCTGACCCGGGTCGTGCCCTCGGCGAGAGCACTGAGCATAATGGAGCGGTGGGAGATGGACTTGTCACCGGGCACGCGCGCCTCGCCGCGGAGGGTCCCGCCGGGCTGTACTCGGAACGTAATCGACTCGTTCTGCATGGGTTTATTTTTCCAGTTGATCCAAAAACCGCTGCCGCGCCTCGCGGGCGCCGGAGAACAGCGCATAGAGCTCTTCCGACCTGCCTTCCGAGATCAGTTCCGCCGTCCGCTGCAAAGCCTCTTGGTATTGCCCGATCAAGGGCACGATCTCGCGACCGTTGGCGAGGCAAATGTCCAGCCACATTTTAGGGTCGCTCGAGGCGATGCGGGTGAAATCGCGGAAGCCGCCGGCGGCATATTGAAAGATTTCCCGCTGCTCGTCCTTCCGGCCCAGCATCTCCGTCAGCACGAAAGCAAGCACGTGAGGCAGATGACTGGTGGCCGCCAGCACCTCGTCGTGATGGGCGAGCTCCATGCAAGACACCTTGGCGCCCAGGGCGAGCCAAAAGGCTTCGACCTGCCGGACCGCGTCCGAACGGGAATTCGAGACGGGTGTGAGGATCACCCGCTTGCCCTCGTACAGGTCGGCGATCGCCGCCTCGACACCGCTCCGCTCGGCCCCGGCGATGGGATGTCCCGGCACAAAATTGCCTGGAACGGCGCCGAACACACGCTCGGCAGCGGTAATCACGTTGCCCTTGGTGCTGCCCGCATCGGTGTAGACGGTCCGCTCCGACCATGCCGGCTTCAACTTCCGCAGCACAGCCTCCATGGCGCCGACCGGGACCGCGATCACGACCAGATCGGCGTCGGTAGCGGCTTCCTCGGGGTCTGCCGAGCCGATGTCGATGACGCCGGTTTCGAGCGCCTTTTGCAAATTGCCGGGATCCGAATCGGAACCGACTATGCATTGAGCCAACCCCTTGGTCCGCGTCGCTCGAGCGATCGATCCGCCGATCAATCCGACCCCGATGATGCTTAGCCGGCCGATCATGGTTCCAGCACGCGGTCTAGCGCGGTCAGGAAGAAGCTGTTTTCCTCAGAGGTGCCGACGGTCACCCGTAGATGATGCGGCAGTCCGTAATTCGCGATGGGGCGGACGATCACTCCCTCCCGAAGCAGCGCTTCATAAACCGGCGCGACCGGCCGGCCGAGATCGAAGCTGACGAAATTGCCGACCGAGGGGATAACGGCGAGCTTTCGCTCCGCCAGAGCCCTGCTCAGGCGAGCCAAGCCCTCCGCATTCACACGGATCGAGTGCGCCAAATGATCCGTGTCGTCCAAGGCGGCCTTGGCCGCTTCCAAGGCTGGTATGTTGACGTTGAACGGCTGCCGCACGCGGTTAAGGAGATCCGCGATTCTTTCGTTCGAAACGGCATAGCCGACCCGTAATCCCGCGAGTCCATACGCCTTGGAGAAAGTCCTCGTCACCACGAGGTTGGGAAACTCGGCGAGCCAGTCCAACGCATTCGGATAATCGGCCGCTTCCACGTATTCGAAATAGGCTTCGTCCACCACGGCGATGACGTGATTCGGCAGCCCAGCCAGGAAGCCGTGGAGTTCCGTTCGCGTCAGATAAGTGCCGGTGGGATTGTTCGGATTGGCGATGAAAACCACTCTCGTCGTCTCATCCACCAACTCGGCTATGGCGTCCAGATCGTGCCCATAACGGGGGCCGCGGACGCCGTCGTGGGCCGGGGCCACCGCGGCGGTGGCTCCGATCGCCTGGACCACGAGGGGATAGATCGCGAAGGCGTATTCCGAGTACACCGCCTTGGTCGCGGGCGACAGAAAAGTCCGGGCAACGATTTCCAGGACGTCGTTGGAGCCATTACCCAGGGTGATCTGGCCGCTATCGACGCCGAGTTTTCCGGCTAGCGCCGCCTTAAGCTCGAAGCCGTTGCCGTCGGGATAAAGGTGCAAGCTCGAGAGGGCCCGCCGCGCCGCTTCCAAGGCCCGAGGGCTCGGTCCCAAGGGATTTTCGTTGGACGCCAGCTTGACGATATTGCGAAAACCCAGCTCTCGCTCAAGCTCGCTGATGGGCTTGCCGGGTTGATAGGGCGTGAGGCCGCGGACTCCGGAGATGGCTAATTCGAATGGCTGCATGGGAAAGACTGAAAAAAGAAATCAATCGGCGCGAAATCAGACCGCCACCCGCGGATAGGAGCCTAGGATTTTCAACATCGTTACATGCTGCTCCAGTTCCGCCAAGGCCTCGGCCACCGGTGGATCGTCGCGGTGGCCCTCCACATCGACGAAAAACACGTAGTCCCAGGCGACCCGCCGCGAAGGCCGCGATTCGATCTTGCTCATGCTGATGCCATGTCGGGCGAAAGGCTCGAGCACGCGATACAAGGCACCCGGAAAATTCCGAACGGCAAGCAGCAACGAGGTCTTGTCGCCACCGGTGCGGCCCACGGCGTTACGGCCGACGACCAGGAATCGGGTGGTATTGTCGGGCTCGTCCTCGATGCTCCGCTCCAGAATGGTTAACCCGTACAACTCCGCCGCCACTTCGCCGGCGATGGCCGCCGTCTGCGGCAATGCCGCGGCCAGCCGGGCCGCTTCGGCATTGCTGCTGACCGCGACGCGCCGAGCCTCCGGAAGATAGCGGTCCAGCCACTTCCGACACTGGGCCAGGGATTGCTGGTGGGAATACACTTCTCGAATGTCCCCCAACTCCCCCCCGCTGCCCATAAGATTGTGATGGATGCGCAGACTCACTTCACCGGCGATCAATAGAAACGAGCGCAGGAAGCTGTCCAGCGTGTGGGTAATGACGCCCTCCGTGGAATTCTCCACCGGCACCACCCCATACTGGCAGGCGCCGCTCTCGACGGCCCGGAAGACCTCGTCGATCGCCGGCAGGGGCACGGCCCGGATGGCGTGGCCGAAGTGCCTGAAAGCGGCCTGCTGGGTAAACGTGCCTTCGGGACCCAGGAAGGCCACGCTCAGGGGCTTTTCCAGCGCCAGGCATTCGGACATCAGTTCGCGGAAGAAGCGGGCGACCGCTTCCCGGCTCAAGGGACCGGGGTTTTGGTCCGCCACCCGGCGCAAGACCTCAGCCTCCCGCTCCGGGCGATGGAAGCAGTCCGCCTCGCCCACGGCGGATTTGATTGCCGCGACCCGCTGGGCGCAAGCCGCGCGGCGGTTCAGAAGTTCGAGAAGCCGATCGTCGATCGCGTTGATTTCCTCCCGGACCACCGCCAAGGGCGCGTCGTCGCTCCGGTTGTGATTGGAATTCTCCATGGCGAAAATCAGATCACGCGGGCCATGAGCACACCCTTGATCGACCGGATGCGTTCCAGGGTCTCCGCAGGTATCGCGGAATTCAAGTCGATCAAGGTGTACGCGTAGTCGCCCCGCGACTTGTTGAGCAGGTCAATAATGTTCAGGTCGGCCTCGGCCAGGGCGGCGGAAATCTGACCCACCATGTTGGGCACGTTTTCGTTGGCGACGCCCAGCCTGACGTTCCCGCCCCGCGGCATGGAGACATCCGGAAAATTGACGGAATGGCGGATGTTACCGTTCTCCAGGTAATCCTTGATCCGTTCCGCCACGATCACCGAGCAGTTTTCCTCGGCTTCCGCCGTGGACGCGCCGAGATGGGGCAGCACGATGGCCTTGGGATGGCCGATGACCCGGCGGCTCGGAAAATCGCACACGTAGGCATGCAGTCGGCCCGCGTCCAGAGCGGCGCACACGGCGGACTCATCCACCACGCCGGCGCGGGAGAAGTTGAGCAGGGTGGCTCCCTTCTTCATGAAGCTGATGCGGGCGGCGTTGATCAAATGCCGGGTCTGGTCGTTGAGCGGCACGTGCAGGCTCACCAGATCCGCCCTGGAGATCAGATCGTCGACGCTCGCCGCGCGGGCCACCGACGAGGAAAGCTGCCAGGCGCTCTCGACGGTCAGCAAGGGATCGAAGCCGACCACCCGCATTCCGAGGCCAATGGCGGCATTGGCGACCTTGACGCCGATCGCCCCGAGTCCCAGCACCGCCAGGGTCTTGCCGGCCAGCTCGAAGCCGACGAAGCGCTTCTTGCCTTTCTCCACTTGGTGATGGATGGCGTCGTCGTCGCCTTCGAGGCTGCGGGTGAAGTCCAAGGCCGCGGGGATATGGCGAGCTGCCAGAAACAGGCCGGCGATCACCAGTTCCTTTACCGCGTTGGCATTGGCGCCCGGCGCGTTGAAGACCGGAACGCCGCGCTTTGAATATTCCGCCACCGGGATGTTGTTGACTCCGGCGCCGGCCCGGCCGACGGCTTTCACCGTTTCCGGAATGGGCACGCCATGGAGGTCGAAGGAGCGCAGCAGGATGGCGTCCGGATGCTGGATTTCCGAAGCGACTTCGTAATGCTCGCGCGGAAGTTTTTCTAGGCCCGCGGCGGCGATGTTGTTGTAGGTGAGAATTTTGAACATGCCTAACCCATTTCGTCTCGAAGTTTGAGCCTAAGCCGACGCTCGATGCGAGAAGCAACCCGATCAAGGCGTCCGTGAATTAATGCCCTATCCGTATCAACGCTGGCGATCCGAGTCTTGAGCGAGGTTAATGGCTGTTTGATCATCATGAGTTAGGCTCCGCCTCATTATTAAAATCATTAAAATCGCGCTCTTTATCGTGGAGCACCCGCAGGCACTCCAGGCTTGGGCCTTCAATGGAGTGGATCATGGCGTATCACCCATATTTCCGCTCGAACTCTCCCATGAATTCCACCAGCGCGTCCACCCCCGCGACCGGCATGGCGTTGTAAAGACTGGCCCGGAATCCGCCCACCGAGCGGTGGCCCTCCAGGTTCACGAGACCGGCCGCCTTGGCTTCCGCCAGGAAGGTTTTTTCCAGATTGGGATTGGCGATGCGGAACGGCACGTTCATGCGGGAGCGGCAGGCCGGGTCCACCGGGTTGGAATAGAACGCCGAGTCGTCGATAGCGGCGTAGAGGGTCTCCGCCTTGGCCTGGTTGCGGGCCTCCGCCGCCGCCAGCCCGCCCTGCTCCTTCAGCCATTCCAGGACCAGGCCCAGCAGGTACCAAGGGTAAGTCGGCGGAGTGTTGAGCATGGAGCCGTTCTCGGCCTGCTTTTTGTAATCGAAGATCGAGGGGGTGCCCGGCAGAGGCTCGCCGATCAGATCCTCCCGGACGATGACCACGACAATGCCGGAAGGTCCCATGTTTTTCTGGGCTCCGGCGTAGATCAGGCCGAACCGGCTCACGTCCAAGGGCCGGGAGAGAATATCGGAGGACATGTCCGATACCAGGACAAGATCGCCCACCTCGGGGATGCCGTGGAATTCGACCCCGCCGATGGTCTCGTTGGACGTATAGTGCAGGTAGGCCGCGTCCGAGTCGATGGTCCACTCGCTCCGGGACGGAATGGTGGTGAAGTTCGCCGCCTTGGCGCTGGCCGCGATTTGCACGTCGGCATAGCGCTTCGCCTCGGCGATGGCCTTTTCCGACCAGAGCCCGGTGGAGACGTAGCTGACCTTGGATTTCCCCCGCAGCAGGTTCATGGGCACGGCGGCGAATTGCCCGGTGGCACCGCCTGGCAGAAACAACACCTTGTAACTTCGCGGAATCGCCAGCAATTCCCGAAGGTCGGCTTCGGCCTTCTCGGCGATGGCGACATACGCCTTGCTCCTGTGGCTCATCTCCATCACCGACATGCCGGTGGACTTCCAATCCAGCATCTCCGCCTGCGCTTTCTCCAGCACCGCTTCCGGCAGCATGGAGGGCCCCGCGCTGAAATTGTAAACCCTAGGCATCGCTGTCTTCCTCGTCGTTGATTGCGGCATCGGTTGCTCCGGATTCATCGCCATTCTCGGTCTCGATATCGCTCTCGCCCTCCAGCACCGGAATGCGATCGACTCCTACGACCTTTTCCCCGGGGCCGAGGCGAATCACCGTGACGCCTTGGGTATTGCGGCCCAGTTCGCGGATTTCCTCGACCCGGGTTCGGACCAGGGTGCCGGCGTCGGTGATGAGCATGATTTCGTCGCTGTCCTGAACCAGCACGGCTCCCACCACTTTGCCGTTGCGCTCGCTCGTCTGAATGGCGATGACGCCCTGGCCGCCGCGGCGATGGCGGGGAAAATCGCTAAGGCAGGTGCGCTTGCCGTAGCCGTTCTCGGTGATGTTGAGCACCGAGCCTTCGGTACCGATGATGAGGGCGATGATTTTCTGTCCGTCCAGCAGGGTCATCCCGCGCACGCCCGTCGCGCCGCGTCCCATGGGACGGACCTCGTCCTCGGCGAAGCAGACCGCCTTGCCGGCGTCGCTGAACAGCATGACGTTCTGCTTGCCGTCGGTGATGGCGACGTTGACCAGGCGGTCGTCCTGGCGGAGGTCGATGGCGATCTTGCCGGAGGGGCGCGGCCGCGCAAACTCGCTGAGGGCGACCTTCTTGACGATCCCGGACGCCGTGGCCATGAACACGAAATGGCCTTCGTCGAACTCCCGCACCGGCAGGATGGCATTGATCCTCTCGCCGTCTTCCAGCGGCAGCAGGTTGACGAAGGGCCGGCCACGCGCGGCGCGGCTGGCGACCGGCAGCTCGTAGACCTTGAGCCAGTACACCTTCCCGACGCTGGAGAAGCACAGGATGGTGTCGTGGGTATTGGTCACGATCAGCTTGTCGATGTAATCCTCTTCCTTGGTGGTAGCCGCCGCCTTGCCGCGCCCGCCGCGCCGTTGCGCCCGGTAGGCCGTAAGCGGCTGCGATTTGACGTAGCCTTCGTGGGAAACCGTCACCACCACGTCCTCCTCGGTGATGAGGTCCGCGCGGGAGAGGTCCAGATGATCCTCGATGATCCGGGTGCGTCGCTTGTCCCCGAACTGGTCGCGGATGGCCACCAACTCTTCGTGGATCACGGCCATGAGCCGGACATCGCTGCCGAGGATTTCCAGGAGTTCGTCGATGCGGGCCAGGATTTCCTTGTATTCCGCGATGACCTTGTCTTGCTCCAGGCCGGTCAGGCGATGCAGGCGGAGATCGAGAATCGCCTGGGCCTGTTCCGGCGACAACCGATAGCCCGGGTCGCCAAGGCCATAGCCTGCGGCGAGGGTTTCGGGCCGGGAGCGGACGGCATCCTCGGCCCGGGCCAGGAGATCGGACACCACGCCCGGACGCCAGTAGGGCTCCAGGAGACGCTCCTTCGCCACGGCTGGGCTGGGCGAGGTCTTGATGAGTTCGATCACCTCGTCGATATTGGCGAGCGCCACCGCCAAGCCTTCCAGGATATGCGCCCGCTCCCGCGCCTTGCGCAGATCGTACAAGGTGCGCCGGGTGACCACTTCGCGGCGGTGATCGATGAAGGCGGCGAGGAGTTCCTTGAGATTGAGCAGGCGCGGCCGGCCGTCGATCAAGGCCACCATGTTGATGCCGTAAACGCTCTGCATGGCAGTCTGCTGGTACAGATTGTTCAGCACGACATCGGGCACTTCGCCGCGCTTCAGCTCGATCACCATGCGCATGCCGTCCTTGTCCGACTCGTCCCTGAGCCCGGAAATACCCTCCAGCCGGCCCTCTTTCGCCAGCTCGGCAATCTTCTCCATCAACCGGGCCTTGTTCACCTGGTAAGGCAGCTCGTTGACGACGATGCTGGTCCGCCCCGCTTCTTCCTCGAACTCGCACTTGGCCCGGAGATAGATGCGCCCTCGTCCGGTCAGATAAGCCTCGCGAATGCCGCTCGCGCCGTTGATGATGGCGGCGGTTGGAAAGTCGGGGCCCGGAATATGGGCCATCAGGTTCTGGACGTCGGCCTCGGGATTTTCGATCAACAGCAGGCAGGCGTCGATCACTTCGGTCAGGTTGTGGGGCGGGATGTTGGTCGCCATGCCCACCGCGATGCCGGCCGATCCGTTGACCAAGAGATTCGGTACCCGGGTCGGCAGCACCGAGGGTTCTTTCTCGGATTCGTCGTAATTGGGAACAAAATCGACCGTGTCCTTTTCCAAGTCCGCAAGCAGCTCATGGGCGATACGGGCCATCCGCACTTCGGTGTAACGCATGGCCGCTGGCGGGTCGCCATCCACCGAGCCGAAATTTCCCTGCCCGTCGATCAGCATGTAGCGGAGCGAAAACGGCTGGGCCATCCGCACGATGGTGTCGTAAACGGCGGAATCGCCGTGAGGATGGTATTTACCGATCACGTCGCCGACCACGCGGGCGGATTTCTTGTAGGGCTTGTTCCAGTCGTTGCCCAACTCGTGCATGGCGTAGAGCACCCGGCGGTGGACCGGCTTTAGGCCGTCGCGCACATCGGGAAGGGCGCGTCCCACGATTACGCTCATGGCGTAATCGAGGTACGACTGCTTCATCTCGTCTTCGAGATTGACGGGGATGATTTCTTTGGCGAAAGAGCTCATTCGGATTCGTCGTAAAGGTCATGAAGGGACGCCGCTTGGCCACACACGGGGCCGCCTAGCGAACGTGTCACCAATAGGTCATTATACCTGCCCTGTCCAACTCGCTCCACCGAGCCCGCCGCTTGTCCACCGCTTCTGAGGATAAGGCCGCAAGTTGGCGCTCGATAATGCCACGGGCGCCAGAGCCGCCGAGGGGTGAAACCCCGATGGCTGAAAATTGGCCAACCGGGTCCAGGACCCATCCGCAAAGCCCTCGAAGAAAACTCTGGGAACCCACCGTATTCGCGGGTTTCGCATCATCAATCGTATTGGCAGACGGGGCTTGTTGCTTGTATAACGCTGATCCAAAAGTACGGCGTCCCAAACGGGGATGGGCCTAAACCTTCAGGCATCCACTATGAACAAAACCATGAACAAGGCCATGGAGCGAAAATGTCTTAAATCTCAGGAAAATGAACATAAATCTGATCTCTTTCTCAATTCGCAAATGATCTTGACAGGAATAGTGAATGCCCGGTGGACCAGAACACGATAATCCGGCGCTACTTCGAACCGGCGCCGAAGGTTTGGATGATGTATTGCAGGGTGGCCTGGTGCCGAACCGCCTTTATCTTCTCGAAGGCAATCCGGGCTCCGGCAAGACGACCTTCGCCTTGCAGTTCTTGCTGGAAGGCGTCCGACGCGGCGAATCCTGCCTGTTCGTGACCCTGTCCGAGAGCGAGCAGGAGCTACGGACCTCGGCCGAGTCCCACGGCTGGACGCTTGCCGGTATCAACGTGCTCGAAATCGTTGCCCCGGAGGAAAGCCTCACCTCGAGCGCCAGGTACACGATGTATCATCCTTCCGAGGTGGAGCTTGCGGAGACGACCCGGCTGGTGCTGGCCGAAGCCGAAAAGATCAAGCCCGCCCGGCTGGTGTTCGATTCGCTCTCCGAATTCAGGCTGCTCACGGAGACTCCGCTGCGGTATCGGCGGCAAATCCTCGCCCTCAAGCAATACTTTTCCCGGCAGCGCTCCACGGTGCTGTTCATCGACGATCGGTCGGGCGAGAAGCGGGACATGCACCTGCACAGCCTCGCTCACGGCGTGATCAGCCTGGAATGTGAAACACCCGAGTACGGGACGATGCGGCGGCGGCTTCATATCGGCAAGCTGCGCGGCCGGATGTTCCGGGAAGGCTATCACGACTTTCTCATCCGGCGCGGCGGCATCGAGCTGTTCCCGCGGTTGATCGCTGCGGAGCAGCGTGTCTGCGAGGCGCGGCCGCCGATCCGAAGCGGGCTCGAGCCGCTCGATGAGCTTTTGGGCGGCGGGCTGGTCCAAGGAACGAGCGCTCTCATTTTGGGCGCCGCCGGCACCGGGAAGTCGTCCCTTGCAAGCCAATACGCCTGGGCGGCGGCGGCGCGGGGCGAGCACGCCGCGCTGTATTTGTTCGACGAATCGATGGCGAGTTATCTGGAGCGCTCGGCCGGACTGGGCATGCCCTTGAGGCCACTGATGGACGCGGGTCTTTTGAGCCTGCGGCAGGTGGATCCGGCCGAGATGTCCCCGGGGGAGTTTGCGCATGCCCTGGGCCGCACGGTGGATCAAAACAAGACTCGCCTCGTGGTGATCGACAGTCTCAGCGGCCTTCTGAACGCCATGCCGAGCGAGCGGTATCTGTTGCTGCATCTCCATGAACTCTTGAGCCATCTTGGCCAGCAAGGCATCACGACGCTACTTACCATGGTTCAGCACGGCATCGTCGGGCCTACGATGCTTGCCGCCGTAGATGTCAGCTACTTAGCGGACACGGTGCTGCTCCTGCGCTACTTCGAGGCGTTCGGCGAGGTTCGCCAAGCCCTTTCAGTCATAAAAAAGCGGACGGGTAGGCATGAGCGGACCATCCGCGAGCTTCGCTTCAACGGTGGCATCTCGGTCGGAGAGCCGCTACGGGATTTTGAAGGCGTATTGACGGGTTCCCCGCAGTTCGTCGGCTAGGAATTGAATGGAAAGGACAGCGATGCGCCACCGGCAGGCCATTGATCCCGAGCGGGTGCTAGTGGTGGCGCCCACCTTCATGGATGCCGCCTTGAGCCAGTCGATCCTCACCGAAGCGGGCCTCACCTGCCAGCTTTGCGCTGACCCTGACAAGCTGGGCCAGATCGTGAGCGAGGGCGTCGGCGCCATTCTCCTCACCGAGGAGCTGCTGGCCGCAGGTCAGGCCTATGGTCTGGCTGAAGCCCTGCGCCGCCAGCCGGCCTGGTCGGACATCCCGGTTCTCTTGCTTTCGGCGGCGGGCGCGGATTCCTCGCCGGGGGCGTACGCCATGGAACTGTTCGGCAACGTCACGGTCCTGGAGCGGCCCGTCCGGATCACGAACCTCGTCAGCGCGCTGCAAGCGGCCCTCCGGGCGCGCCGCCGGCAATACGAGCTTCGGGACCGGCTGGCCGAGCTCGAGAGGGCCGAAACCTCCCTCCGCAAGCAGAGCGAGCGGCTGCGGCTGCTTTGGGAGGCGGCCTCGGTGCTGTTGACCACCGAGCGGCCGGACGCCATGATGCAGGCTCTGTTCGCCAAGATCGCGCCCCATTTCCAGCTGGATTGCTATTTCAATTTCATCCTCACCGAAGCGGGCGACGCCTTGCGGCTGCAATCCTGCATCGGCATCCCGGAAGAGGAGCTCCCTAAAATATCGCGGCTGGAGTTCGGGCAGGCCGTGTGCGGCACGGCAGCCTTGCGCAGGCAGTCCATCGTGGCGACCCATATTCAACAGTCGGATGATCCTATGGTGCAATTGGCCAAGAACTATGGGATCCGGGCTTACGCCTGCAGCCCGCTGATCATCGAGGATCGCCTGCTCGGCACCTTGTCCTTCGCCAGCCGCCAGAAGGATCGGTTCAAGAGCGAGGAACTCGAATTTCTCCAGACCATCTGTCACTACGCCACCGTGGCTTATGAACGGGTGCGCCTGATCGATCGCCTGCGGGATGCCGACAACCGCAAAAACGAATTCCTGGCGACCCTGGCCCACGAGCTAAGAAATCCTCTGGCACCGATCCGCAACGCCTTGCAAATCATGCAGCTGACGAACTACGGGGGGGCGGCGGCCGAACAGGCCCGCGGCATCATGGAACGGCAGCTTCGACAAATGGTGCGGCTCATCGATGACCTGCTCGACGTGAGCCGCATCAGCCGAGGCAAGCTGGAACTTCGCAAGGAACGCGTCGAACTCGCGGCCGTCATCCACAGCGCCGTGGACATGGCCAACCCGCTCATCGAAGCCTCCGGTCACCGGCTCACCCTGAGCCTGCCTGGGCATCCCGTCTATCTCAACGCCGATTCGCTGCGGCTGGCCCAGGTATTCTCGAACCTCTTGAACAACGCCGCGAAATACATGGACCAGGGCGGTCATATCGAGCTGACCGCTACCTGTCCAGGGAAAGAAGCCATTGTGAAAGTACGGGACACCGGCATCGGCATTCCCGCCGAAGCGCTATCCTCCATCTTCGAGATGTTCATGCAGGTGGATCGATCCCTGGAGAAATCGCAAGGCGGCTTGGGCATTGGTCTGACGCTGGTAAAAAAGCTGGTCGAAATGCACAACGGACATATCGAAGCTCGCAGCGAGGGACTGAACCGGGGGGCCGAGTTCATTGTTCGCCTACCCCTCGCGCCCGCCCTTGGTTCTCTGGACCCGAGATCGAGCAGATCATCCTGATCTTCCGCGGAAGCCCTACAGGAGGATCAACGCTTGAGCCGCCGGAGCCGGATTCGAGCAGCAGGCCATGAAGCCCGCAGAGGGCCTTTCGAGAACTCCCGCGCGGCAAGGAAATCCAATCAGTTTCCGGCCGCCTGTCCGAACCCTTGGCAGGGGCCCATCATCAATGCGTTAATAGGGCGACAATGGGGCGTTCCGTGCGGACCAGGAGAACGCAGGGCTTGGACGACGGGTCCATGGCCTTGCTATCCTTCGAGCACGGACATGGACCTTACGTGAGCCGGCTCCGTCAAGAGCGCCCGAACCGACGCCGATTGCAACGAGCACAGCACTATGCGCGAATCCAGTCCCAACGCCGTCTATCTCAAGGATTACACCCCGCCGGACTACTTGGTCGATACCGTAGACCTGGTCTTCGAACTCGATGAGGAAAACACCCGCGTCACGTCCAAGCTGGCAATCAGGCGCAATCCGGCCTCGCCCGGCGGGCCGAAGCCACTGGAATTGAACGGCGAGCAATTGGCGCTGGAATCGGCCAAGCTGGACGGACGAACACTCCAGGGGAGTCAATACCGGCTGACCGACGAGACGCTCCTTCTGCCGACCGTGCCCGGCCGTCCCTTCCTCCTGGAACTCGTCACCCGCCTCAATCCCAAGGCCAATACCGCCCTGGAAGGGCTCTATCTTTCGAGCGGCATGTTTTGCACCCAATGCGAGGCGCAGGGCTTTCGCAAAATCACTTATTTTCCGGATCGGCCGGATATCATGTCCCGCTACACCACCACCCTGATCACCGACCGCTCCCGCTTTCCGGTGCTGCTCTCCAACGGCAACCGGGTGGCCAGCGGGACCTTGAGCAACAACCGCCACTGGGTGAAATGGGAAGATCCCTTCAAGAAGCCCTGTTACTTGTTCGCCTTGGTGGCGGGGCGGCTGGCCTGCCTGGAGGACCGCTTCATCACCGCCTCGGGCCGGGAAATCGCCCTGCAAATCTTCGCCGAGCCCGACGACCTCGATAAATGCGGACATGCCATGCAATCTCTGAAGCATGCCATGCGCTGGGACGAGGAAAACTATGGCCGGGAGTACGACCTCGACCTCTACATGATCGTCGCGGTCAGCCATTTCAACATGGGCGCCATGGAGAACAAGGGGCTCAACATCTTCAACACCAAATACGTGCTGGCGCGCCCTGACACCGCCACCGATTCCGACTACGAGCACATCGAAGGCGTGATCGGCCACGAATACTTTCACAACTGGACCGGCAACCGCATTACCTGCCGGGATTGGTTCCAGCTGAGCCTCAAGGAGGGGCTGACGGTGTTCCGCGATCAGGAATTCTCGGCCGATCGCGGCTCCCGGCCGGTCAAGCGCATCGAGGCCGTGAACGTGTTGCGGACCCGCCAATTCGCCGAGGACGCGGGGCCTCTCGCTCATCCGGTGCGGCCCGAGTCCTACATCGAGATCAACAACTTCTACACCTTGACCGTTTACGAAAAAGGCGCCGAGGTTGTGCGCATGATGCACACGCTGCTCGGCCGGGAAGGCTTCCGCAAGGGTACGGATCTTTATTTCCAGCGCCATGACGGGCAGGCGGTGACCTGCGACGATTTCGTCAAGTGCATGGAAGACGCGAACGGCATCAACCTTGGTCAATTCCGCCGCTGGTACAGCCAAGCGGGCACGCCGGAATTACATCTGTACGCCGATTACGATCCCGAGCACCGGCACCTCGATCTCACCATTCGCCAGACCTGCCCGCCGACGCCCGGCCAGCCGAGCAAGGAGCCTTTCCATATCCCATTCGCCTTGGGCCTCCTCGCGCCGGATGGCTCGGAACTATCGTTGCAGCTCGCCGGCGAGGATGCGCCCCACCCGGACAAAACCCGCGTCCTCGACGTCAAGGCGAGAGAGGAACGATTCCGCTTCATCAACTTGCCCGAACGGCCGGTGATCTCGGCGCTGCGTGGCTTTTCCGCGCCGGTCAAGCTGCATTCGGAACGCCGCTATGACGAACTGGCGTTCCAGTTCGCTCACGATCCGGACTTCTTCAACCGCTGGGATGCGGGCCAGCAACTCGCCACCGAGATCATGCTGGAACTGGTGAAAAACTCGGCGACCGGGCCGGTGGAGCCTCTGCTCATCGATGCCTTCCGGCAATTGCTCAAAACGGAATGGAAGGACCTGTCCTATCTCGCCCTGCTGCTCGCCCTGCCTTCGGAAGAGTACATCGGCGCGGCCATGAAGGTCATCGATCCGGACGCGATCCATGCCGCCCGGCAGGGGGTGAAACGGGAGCTGGCGCTCCATCTCGAAGCGGATTTCGTCCGGCTTTACGAGCTTCACCATCGGGACGAGTTCGAGTGTTTCGACGCCGAGGCGATCGGCCGCCGCCGCTTGAAGAACGCCTGTCTCGCCTATCTCAGCGAACTGAACACCGAGATGGCCTACGCGCTAGGCACCCGTCAGTTTCGCGAAACGAGAACCATGACCGACCAGATCGCGGCCCTTTCGGCCATCGTCAACACTCACAATCCGGATAAAACCTCTTGCCTCGAGAAGTTCTATCAACGTTGGCAGAGCGAGGATCTGGTGATCGACAAGTGGTTCGCGCTCCAGGCTACCTGCCCTTTGCCCGGCACGCTGGACCGGGTCAAGGCCTTGCTGGCCCATTCGGCGTTCGATCTTAGAATGCCCAATCGGGTTCGTTCGCTGATCGGCGCGTTCAGTCAGTCCAACCCGGTGAGTTTTCACGCCCGAAATGGGGACGGCTACCGGTTTCTCGCCGATCACGTGATCGAATTGAACGCCCTCAATCCGCAGATCGCCGCCCGCCTGCTCACCGCCTTGACTCCTTGGCGCCGCTACGACGCCGATCGGCAGCGGCTCATGTGTGGTCAATTGCAGCGTGTCGCCGATACCCCGAATATCTCCAAGGATGTTTACGAGGTGGCGATGAAAAGCCTGATCTGACGTCATCTGACGTCCCGTTGCGGCGGTTCCTCTCATGCGTCGACTCGGCGCTTGGTATCTTTATCTAGACTTAAGCGTGTCTCGGCAGTTATGACTCGTTGTTGCGAGATGCAGCTTCGTCTTACATCAATAGCATATCTTTATGAAACCGTTCGAAAAACTCCTGCTGGAAAACAAGGCCTGGGCGGAAGAGAAAATCACGCGGGAGCCCGATTATTTCAAGCGCTTGGCCGAGGTCCAACGTCCCAATTTTCTCTGGATTGGCTGCTCCGACAGCCGAGTGCCGGCGGAGCTCATCGTCAACGCCGAGCCGGGTGAAATCTTCGTTCACCGCAACATCGCCAACCAGGTCATCACCACCGATTTCAACAGCCTCAGCGTGGTTCAGTTCGCCGTGGCGGTACTGAAAGTCGAGCACGTCATCGTCTGCGGGCATTACAGCTGCGGCGGCGTCAAGGCGGCTCTCGACAAGCAGCGCTCGGATCTCACCTTGGTGAACAAATGGCTAATGCACGTCAAGGACGTGTACCGTTTTCACCAAGACGAGATCGAGGCGCTCTCGACCCGCGACGCCCAGATTAACCGGCTGGTGGAGCTCAACATCATCGAGCAGGTGTACAAGCTCGCCCACACCTCGATTATTCAGCGGGCGTGGAAAAAGGAAGGCCGTCCCGTGCTGCACGGTTGGGTTTACGGCCTGGACGACGGCCTCATCAAGGATTTGATCAGCCTCACGCCCGACCACCGGCTCGAGCCGATCTACCAGTATTCCGACCCGGCGTGAGAGGCAGACGCCTTAGCCAAAACCCAAGGCTCCCGGTTTCAAGGGCACGACCTCCTGTTCCACCACTATCTAGTAGGCAACGCGCCTATCCGACTGATACTTGAACACTTGGCATGAACCCCCTGCTCCGCCCGGCCGTAACGCGCCTGACCCTTCGCTCCTTCCGGCGAACTCGAAAAACCGGAACCGCCGCGTGAGAATCCTGCATATGGAAGGCGGGCGTCACCTTTACGGCGGCGCGCAACAGGTGATTTATCTGCTCGAGGGTTTAAAGATCCGAGGCATCGAGAACTTTTTGGCTTGCCGCCCCGATAGCGACATCAGTTGGGCTGCCGCTCCGTTCGCGGAAGTTTGCACCCTGCCGATCGGGGGCGATCTGGATCTGCCGCTGATTGGCCGGCTCTACCGGCTGATTCGCTCCGTCAGGCCCGACCTCGTACATCTCCACAGCCGCATCGGCGCCGACGTCCTGGGAGGGATAGCGGCCCGGCTGGCGCGGGTGCCCGTGGTGCATTCCAGGCGCCAGGACAATCCGGAAAAGCCCTGGACGGTGGCCCTGAAATATCGGCTGCACGATCGGGTGATCGCCATTTCCGAAGGCATCGCCAGAGTGCTGCTCGCGGAGGGCTTGCCGGCCGAGAAGCTGCGCTGCGTCCGAAGCGCGGTGGACATCCGTCCGTTCCAGCAGCCGCCGGACAAACCCTGGTTTCGCGCCCAGTTCGACCTCCCCGACGATAGCCTTGCGATCGGAGTCGTGGCCCAGTTGATCGGGCGCAAGGGGCATCGGTTTTTGCTTGAGGCCCTGCCGGGATTGCTGGCGCAGTTCCCGACCCTGCACGTGTTGTTTTTCGGCAAGGGCCCTCGGGAAACGGAGTTGCGCGAGACCGTCTCCCGGCTGGGGCTCGCTGGCCGGGTGCGGTTGGCCGGTTTCCGGGCCGACTTGCCGCGCCTTCTGCCTTGCCTGGATGTGCTGGTCCATCCGGCCTTGCTGGAAGGGCTCGGCGTTTCGCTCCTGCAGGCGGCGAGCGCCGGCGTTCCCATCGTGGCCAGCCGCGTCGGCGGAATCCCCGAAGCCGTGCGCGACGGCGTCAATGGCCTGTTGGTGCCGCCGGGCGACGCCGAGGCGCTCGGTCGGGCGGTGAGCCGCATACTCGGCGATGCCGATTTGGCGGCCAGGATGGGCGCGGCCGGGCGGGAACTCGTCGGGCGCGAATTCTCCGTGGACGGCATGGTCGAAGGAAACCTGCGGGTCTATCGGGAATTGCTGGATGCCTGGTGACCGTGTATAGATGAACCGAGCGAGAGATATTCCTCGAACCCGCCTGGCTCCATTGCCATAATGCCATGTCCAAGCTCACCACCACCGATCACAGCCGCGACAGCGCCGGCCTCGCCTACGTCTACCCGGTGATTTCCAGGCGTTCCGGGGGACTGTCCATCGGCGTCAACTTGAACCCCAACAACGCCTGCAACTGGCGCTGCGTGTATTGCCAGGTGCCGAACCTGGTCCGCGGCGCGGCGCCCGAGATCAATCCGGAGCAGTTGGAAAACGAGCTGCGGCATCTCTTGAACGATGTCCTGCGCGGGGATTTCTTCGAACGTTATCAACTGCCAGCGGACCAGCGAATCATCCGCGACATCGCCATCTCGGGCAATGGCGAGCCCACCAGTTGCCGGCAGTTCGACGCCGTCGTTGGCGCGATTGGCCAGGCTTGCGCGGAATTCGACCTGTTCGGCGCCCTCAAGCTGGTGCTCATCACCAATGGGAGCCTGATCAGTCGGCCGGAAGTGCAGCGTGGTCTAGCGCACTGGTCGGAACTGGGAGGCGAGGTTTGGTTCAAGGTGGACAGCGCCACGGAAGCAGGCCTCCGGCGGGTCAACAACGTCAAGCTCTCCCCGCCCGCCGTGAAGCGGCATCTTGAAATCTGCGCCCGTCTCTGCCCCACCTGGATCCAGACCTGCTTTTTCGCCTATGACGGCGCGCCCCCGGCCGAGACGGAGCAACAAGCCTATCTTGATTTTCTGGCGGAACTCCAACAGCGGGAAATCCCCATCGAAGGCGTGCTCCTGTATGGCTTGGCGCGTCCCTCCATGCAAGTGGAAGCGCCGCGGCTTTCGGCCCTGCCGCTGGCGAGGCTGAATCAAATGCGACGGCAAATTGAGGCATTAGGACTAAAGGTTCGGCTGAACCCCTAGGCGTCGATCACGTTCCAATTCCTTGTTTATCGGGATCAGAGAGCGAGCCGGCCCCGCCATGGTTCAACCAGTCCGCCCCGCGGCAACGGGTCTTGCATGGACGAGCCCGACGCCGAAAATTCCAGAGGCGCACGGCTGAAGATGCACCGGCCGAAGATTATGTAAAACCAAACATCAGGTAGAGCCGCGGCGCTCATCACCCACCCTCCTCATCGCCCGGACCGGAAGCCATGTCAAATATCCGGGCAAGCGCCGAATCGCCATCTACGCAGAACTCGGAGAATCTCATGCTAAAGGACCTCATGCCAAAACAATCTCAGAATTCCGCCACGAATTCATTCCGAAAGGGCATCCAAAACCTTTGGGAAAGGCTCTTGGATTACTGGAAGACCATAAACCCACTGGGCAAGCCGCAAGTGGAAATCAACCGTCCCGGCGGCGAGCAGGATAGGCGTCGACGGCGCAATACGTTTTTACTTTACCTCTTGCTGATATTCGCGACGCTCTATCTCTGGCAAGGCGTACAGGAAGTCCGTCAGGATGAAATTCCTTACAGCGAATTCCTGAAATACATCGAGGCACAGCGGGTGGAGGATGCCGTCATCAACGAGCAAGTGATCTCGGGCTATCTCAAGCCCGAGAAGCCCGGCGGGGAACGCCGCCGATTTATCACCGTGCCCTTGTGGAACCAGGATTTGGCCAATGACCTGGAAGCCAAGGGCGTCAAGTACACGGTGCGCTACGGCAGCAATTGGCTGAGCAACTTCATTTTCAATTGGCTGATGCCCATCGCCATCCTGTTCGCGCTGTGGACCTGGATGGCCCGGCGGATGACCGGCGCCGGGCGGGGATTCCTCAGCATCGGTCGCAACCGGGTCCGCATCAATGCCGACGAATCGGCCAAGGTCACCTTCCAAGACGTGGCCGGCGCGGAGGGAGCCAAGCAGGAGCTGAAGGAGACGATTGAGTTCCTGCGCGATCCGAGCCGTATCCAGCGCCTGGGCGGGCGGATGCCCAAGGGCGTGCTGCTGGTCGGCCCCCCCGGCACCGGCAAGACTCTCCTGGCGCGGGCGGTGGCCGGCGAAGCGGGCGTACCCTTCTTCAATATCAGCGGCGCCGAATTCATCGAAATGTTCGTGGGCGTCGGCGCGGCACGGATGCGCGATTTGTTCGAGCAGGCCCGTCAGAAGGCGCCGTGCATGATCTTCATCGATGAACTGGACGCCATCGGCCGGGCCCGCGGCGGCCCCGTGGTCATGGGCGGCCACGACGAGCGCGAGCAGACCCTGAACCAGTTGCTCACCGAGATGGACGGCTTCGATCCTTCCGTCGGCGTCGTGGTCATGGCCGCCAGCAACCGGCCGGAAATCCTCGACAAGGCCCTGCTTCGGGCCGGCCGCTTCGACCGCCAGATCGTGGTGGACAAACCGGGATTGGAGGACCGTATCGCGATCCTCAAATTGCACACCCGGGGCATCAAGCTGGGGCCGGACGTGGACCTCCGGGTCGTCGCCCAGCGCACGCCGGGGCTGGTGGGCGCCGATCTCGCCAATATCTGCAACGAGGCCGCCATCATCGCCGTGCGGGAAAATGCCGAGGCGGTGCGCATGAAAGATTTCGAGGCCGCCATCGACCGGATCATTGCCGGCCCCGAGAAGAAATCCCGGACCCTCAGCGAGCAGGAAAAACGCCGGGTGGCCTATCACGAGTCCGGCCATGCCCTGGTCGCCGAAGTCGTGCCCACGGGCGAACCCGTGCACAAGGTCTCCATCATCCCTCGCGGCGCAGCGGCCTTGGGTTACACCCTGCAGTTGCCGGTGGAAGAAAAGTTCCTGTCCACGGAAGAGGAACTGCGCGATCAGATCGCCATCCTGCAGGGCGGCCGGACGGCGGAAGAACTGGTGTTCGGCGATATCTCCAGCGGCGCCCAGAACGATCTGGAAAAAGCCTCTGAAATCGCCCGCGCCATGGTTTGCCAACTGGGCATGAGCCGCCGGCTGGGCCCCTTGACTTATGGTAGACGTCAACGCCTTGCCTATCTGAATGTCGAGGGCACGGAGGAACGCAACTTCAGCGAAGAAACCGCCCGGATGATCGATGTGGAAGTTCGAGAGCTGGTCGAGGAAGGCCAGCGACGGGCGCGGGAAATTCTGACCGAGCGACGCACGACCTTGGACGAAATCGCGAGGATACTGCAGGAGCGGGAAGTGGTCAGCGGCGAGGAAATCAAAGGGATCATCCACCGCCAGGGAGCAGGCTCGTCCTGAGGCAAGCCGATGGGTCCTGACGCTAACCACGGCTGACCACTCGCCGGCCGGAGGAGCCAGCGCCCAGTCCCATCACGCGAGGCAAATCGCATTGATAGAGTTCCCTGATCCCGACGCGTTGCGATCAGCTCTTGCTGTCCAGAAGGCTTCCCCGATGGGTTCCATTCCTGCGGAGAGAGTTTCGAAAAAACTCACAGCCTGTACCGTGAAAGGTGAGGCGGCATCGGGCAGCGATGAGCCTAGCTCCCTTCAATCTGCGAATTTCCACCCGGCGACGCTCAAAGGGGTATCACTTGTAATTGCCCATCCCAACTTCAAGATTTTCCTAATTCCTATCTCGATATAGCACCTCCATGAATTATTAGGAAATCCCGAATGCGCCAAGCCTAATTTAATTCTCCACCGTTATATCTCACAATGCGAGCAGAGGACTAAAGTGAAACTAATTTTCAATTAGTTTCGGCATCGAGTATTTCGGACAGGGTGACTTATCACTTATAAAAACTAGAAAGATCTTCCGGCAATCTCCTCGGGCAAGAAGACCCTCTTTCCAGCGGCATATAGAAAACGCTAAGCAAAGGACTCACCGAAACCGCTCTACCCAGTCTTCTTGGGCGCCAGATTCGATTCGGGCAAGCCTTGGTTCCCTACAGCGATACGCGCATTTGGAATGACTCCGAGCGCGCTGCCTCGTTCCTCCGGAAGACGCTCAGTAATTTTTATTGAGATTGGCTTAAATTTTAAGTATTTTATGCGGCGGTTTGCGCCATTATCGCCTGATTAACCAGCCTAAATGCAGATCTAATAACTATTATTAATAACGATGCAGATGGGGTAATCAAGCATATAGAACAAACCATTTTTAGCCGCGGCTATTACCCTAAAGAGGGAGCTCTTCGAGCTTTGGACCAGAATTAAAAAACTATGAACAAAAGGCGAGGTAGGTAACGTGATACATGCATCCACAGCCGTTATCATTGCACTGTTGATGGGTATTGCCGGAGTGGCTTATGTCATCTGGCAATTGCGTCGCATTTTAGACTACGATCAAGGCAACGACACTATGCGATCGATTGCCGCGGCTATTCAGGAGGGGGCTTCCGCGTTTTTAACCCGCGAGTATCGGGTCTTGGGCATTTTCGTCGTCATCGTTGCCGTGGTGATTGCCACGTTCTTGCATTGGCAGACCGCCTTGGCCTTCGTGTTTGGCGCGATCGCCTCGGCCGGCGCGGGTTATCTGGGAATGTACGTCGCGGTGCGAGCCAATGTCCGTACCGCCGCGGCGGCCAGCCGCGGTCTACACGAGGGTCTTCGGGTGGCTTTCGGCAGCGGCGCAATCATGGGCATGTCCGTGGTGAGCTTCAGCCTGCTTGGCATGACCGTGTTATACCTGATCTTCAAGGGCGATCCGAATCAACTCGTCTACCTTACCGGCTTCGGCTTCGGCGCCAGCAGCATCGCGCTGTTCGCCCGGGTCGGCGGCGGCATTTACACCAAGGCCGCGGATGTCGGCGCGGATCTGGTGGGCAAGGTCGAAAAAGGCATTCCGGAGGACGATCCGAGGAACCCCGCCGTGATCGCCGACAACGTGGGCGACAACGTGGGCGACGTGGCCGGCATGGGCGCCGACCTGTTCGAAAGCTACAGCGGCTCCATCATTGCCGCGGCCACTTTGGGCGCCACCTTGGGCGGCGGCGCAACGGCCGCGTTTATAGGCTTGCCGTTCCTGGTGGCGGCCGTGGGCGTCATTTCCTCCCTGTTCGGCATTTATATGGTCATCGGCAAGCAAAACGATGCCATGCCAGCGGCTGGCGTGCCCATGGGCTTCTCCGACGTGGCGGTCGGCCTCTCCAGCACCGCCCCAGCCACGGCCGGCGGCCTGATGGGCTTTCTCAAGCGCTACGTGGCCAAGGTCGACGAGAATGCAACCCTGGAGGACCTTTTGACCGCGTTGCGTCGTTCGGTGTGGGGCGCTTCCGCTGTGATCTTGGGCCTGTCCTTGGTTACCGTCTTGCTGTCGGGCGTGAGCTTCAACTACTGGCTGGTGATCCTGGTGGGCCTGATCGCGGGCAATGGCATCGCCTACGTCACCGAGCACTACACCTCCTACACGGAAAAGCCCACCCAGTCCATTGCCAAAGCCTGCCAGACCGGTCCCGCCACCACCATCATTCAAGGTGTCGCGGTCGGCATGATGAGCACCGTGCTCCCGGTGCTGATCACCGCCGTGGCTATTCTTCTCAGCATCTGGCTGGGCCACAAGGCCGATGGCTCGTTGACCGCGGGGCTTTATGCCGTGGCGCTGGCCGGGGTCGGCATGCTCAGCACCCTGGGCGTGACGCTGGCGACCGACGCCTATGGTCCTGTGGCGGACAACGCCGGGGGCATCGCCGAAATGAGCAGTCTGCCCAAGGAGGTGCGGCATCGCACCGATGCCCTGGACAGCCTCGGCAACACCACGGCCGCCACGGGCAAGGGCTTCGCCATCGGTTCCGCCGTGCTGACCGCGCTGGCCTTGTTGGCGGCTTACGTGAGCGCCGCCAAGATCGACACCCTGCATATCCTCGGCGCGACCATGCTGCCGGGCATCCTGATCGGCGCCATGCTGCCTTATCTCTTTTCGGCCCTCACCATGAGCGCCGTGGGCAAGGCCGCTCACGCCATCGTGCTCGAAGTTCGCCGCCAGTTCCAGGAGATTCCGGGCCTCATGGAAGGCACCGCGAAGCCCGATTATGCAGCTTGCGTCGGCATCAGCACGGAAGGCGCGCTCAAGGAAATGATCATCCCAGGCACGATGGCGGTCGTGGTGCCGCTGGTCGTCGGTTTCGTGCTCGGCAAGGAGGCTCTCGCGGGCTTATTGATCGGCACCACGGCTTCGGGCTTCCTGCTGGCCGTGATGATGGCCAACGCCGGCGGCGCTTGGGATAACGCCAAGAAGTGGATCGAAACCGGACAGTACGGCGGGAAGGGTTCCGAAGCTCACAAAGCCGCCGTGGTCGGCGATACCGTGGGCGATCCCTTCAAGGATACCAGCGGACCCTCCCTGAATATTTTGATCAAGCTGATGAGCATCGTGAGCCTGGTGTTCGCGGGCGCGTTCGGTTCGGGCTGGTTCAACTTCTAACGCCAAGCGAACGGCTCGCCTTCAAGATGGTCCCTAGGGCACGCCGCTCCCCGGCAGTCAGAAACTCTGTTCGGCGTAGACTCAAGGAGTTCTCGGGATCAGGCCGTCCGCAAGCGGACCGCCTGATCCCGCATCGATTAGGCCGATCGGCGGGTCGCGTGCAAGGCCAGGATCAGCGTTCGATGACAGCTTACGGATCGCCCGTTCATGCGTTTGCCTGGTCCGAGGTCCGGTATCCGCCAAGCGTGGGATGATTCCAAGCCAGCGGCCTTGGCCTTAGGAGACTTGGCCCTGCTTCATGGGGTGTTCCAGCCGCTTTTTCATTTGCCTTTGCGTAGCCTTATGTTTCTCTACCGCCTGCTCGGCGGCGGCCAGGGCCAACGCCAAGGTAGGCACCGACAAGGACAGTAGGAGCGCGAGCAATATTTGTTTCATGACGATGAGTTCCTTATCTCCGGTGAGCCTCCAATCCGCGCATGGCCAGATTTTCCTCAGTGATCTCAAGAGGAAGTAGAGTTTGTCCTACAAGGGGCTATGCGGACTTAGGCCGGCATTTACCAAGCATTTTTCATTCCATGAAAGCGGAAGCGACTTAAATCTTCTGACTTTAGAGAAATCCTTAAAGGATTAATTACTTATGCCTCGATAGGCAAGCTAAAAACACCATAATCATAAAGGGTTTCGTTCAAAAAGCCCAGCATTCGAGGTGCCAGGCAACCTTTAGCGAACCGATTCCCTGTTGGCCATCGTTTCCCTGTAAAAGCGCTGCATCCTTGCGGCGGGTAACCCTTTCGGCGCATTTCTGTTGGAAAGATGCACCAAACTAGAGCGAGCCCTTAAAGCAAGAATCGGCAACTGAATTCCAGGTAATTGATTCCTATGGCCCAGGCATCGCTGGCACGATAGCTGTAAATAAAACACCGACGAACACGAGAGGTGCGATCGTCCGATTGCATCGTCTTAACATGGCGGCTAGGGTTCCGGCTCCTTCAGGAGTGTCTGGTCCGAGAGCCGCCGGCTCCGAGATCAGGGGCTACACGGCGGGATAAAAGCCCGGGAGGTCGTGACGGTTCTTCATCGAACCGATCGCCCTCCGTGTGTGCCTTTTCATCCGACCGGAGCCTGTCATGCCATCATCGCCTTTTCGCGCGCTGTTCCGCCGTCCGGCGTCCCTGCTGATCCTCGTTCTGCTCTCCGCCGCGTTTTCCGCCCGCGCCGACATCAAGGTCGGCGTCAGCGACTGGCCCGGCTGGGTCGCCTGGTACGTGGCCGAGAAGAACGGCTACTTCAAGAAATATGGCGCCAAGGTCAAGCTGGTCTGGTTCGCCAACTACACCGACTCCATCTCCGCCCTCTCCGCCGGCCAGATCGATGCCAACAGCCAGACCTGGTCCGACACCATGGCGCCGCTCGCCAAGGGTGTGCCGGTCAAGGCCGTGCTGGTGAACGACAACTCCGATGGCAACGACGCCCTGATGGTGAAGCCGTCGATCAAGAGCTTCGCCGACCTCAAGGGCAAGACCATCGCCCTGGAGCAGTATTCCATCTCCCATTTCGTGCTCGCCACGGCGCTCGCCAGGAACGGGCTCGGCTTCAACGACGTCAAGATCGTCAACCTCTCGGCGGGTGACGCGGCGGCGGCCTTCCTGAGCGGGCGGGCGGACGCCACCGTGGTCTGGAATCCTTGGGTCAACAATATCCAGGCCAGCGGCAAGGGCCGCGCGCTGTTCAGCTCCAAGGACATGCCCGGCCTCATCCCCGATTTGCTGGTGGCCCGCGACAAGGCCATTGAGACTCGGCGCGCCGACCTGGTCGGCATGATCAAGGCATGGCAGGACACCCAGCGTTTCATCCACGAGCAACCGGATCGGGCGATCGCCATCATGGCCCAGGTGGTCGGCATGAAACCGGAGAATTACAAGATTTTTCTGCCCGGCACCCGGTTTTTCTCCCTGGAGGACAATCTCAAGGCGCTGGGGCCCGCCACGGAACCCACATCGTTGTTGGCGGTGGGGCCGGTCATCGCCCAGTTTCTGAAGGACCGCAAGCTGATCGAAGGCGAGCCGGATCTGGCCAGGGGTGTCGATGCATCGCTGGTCGAGGAAGCGCTCGGCCAGAAGTAAACCCCGATATCGAGGAGAGATTAAAGATGACCGATCCAACCCTTGCCTCGCGCTCCCGCTGGGTCATCAGGGGCGCCCTCAGCCGCCAGGGCTATCTGGGATTCGCTCTGGCCGGGCTGCTCGTGCCGCTGGCCGGCTGGTGGTGGCTCGCCGCCCAAGGAATCGTGGACCCTGTGTTTCTCCCGGCGCCGGACCGGGTACTGGACAGCGCCCGCGCCTGGCTCATGGAAGGGGACTTGCTCGCCGATGTCAGCATCAGCGTTTACCGGGTGCTGACGGGATTTTTGATTTCTGCCCTGATCGCCCTACCGCTGGGCCTTTTCATCGGCACGTTCGCTCCGGTGAAGGCGTTTTTTGAACCCTTGACCGACTTCGTCCGCTACATGCCGGCGGCGGCGTTCATTCCTCTCGTCATGCTCTGGGTCGGCATAGACGAGGGGGCCAAGATCGCCATCATTTTCATTGGCACCTTCTTCCAGATGGTGCTGATGATCGCCGAGGACGTCCGCCGGGTTCCCATGGAGCAGATCGAGGCCGCCCAGACCATGGGCGCCGAGCGCGGCGAAGTCATCATGCGGGTGATCCTGCCCTCGGCCAAGCCGGCGATTCTCGACACCCTGCGGATCACCATGGGATGGGCCTGGACCTATCTGGTCGTCGCCGAGCTGGTGGCGGCCAATTCGGGGCTGGGGTTCGCCGTGCTCAAGGCCCAGCGCTTCCTCCAGACCGACAAGATCTTCGCCGGGATCATCCTGATCGGCCTGTTCGGACTCGCGACGGACCAGCTCTTCCGCTGGCTGCATCGAAAAAGCTTTCCCTGGCTGCACAGGACGTAAACCGTGACCACGCCCAGAATCTCGATTTCGGCGCTTCACAAGCGCTTTCAAACCGACCAGGGAGAATTCGTCGCCCTGCGCGACGTGAACCTGAGCGTCGCTCCCGGCGAGTTCGTGACCCTGGTGGGCGCCTCCGGCTGCGGCAAGTCCACGCTGCTTCGCATCGCCGGCGGGCTGGAGCCGCCGAGCGCCGGCGCCGTCGCCGTGGACGGCCGCCCCATTACAGGGCCCGGTATCGACCGCGCCATGGTATTCCAGCACTACAGCCTCTATCCCTGGCTCACCGTCGTCGGAAACATCAAGTTCTGCCGCCAGCTCCGCGTGCACCGGGATGTCTCGACCTCCGCGGAGGTGGAGGCCGCCTCGGGACGGGCCGACGCGCTGATCCGGCTGATGGGGCTGAGCCACGTGGCCAACGCCTACCCCAATCAACTGTCCGGCGGCATGCAGCAACGGGTGGCCATCGCTCGCGCCCTGATGGCCCGTCCCCACATCCTGCTGATGGACGAACCTTTCGGCGCGCTGGACGCCCAGACCCGGGAAGTGATGCACGATCTGATCCTGCACGTTTCCAAGCTGGAAAAAACCACCATGCTGTTCGTGACCCACGACGTGGAGGAGGCCCTTTACCTCGGACACCGGGTGGTATTGATGGCCCCCGCGCCGGGGCGGATCGAGGCCGTTTACGACGTGCCGTTGCCGGGCCGCCGCGAGCAGGATATGAAGCTGGCGGGCGAATTCCTGAGTCTCAAAAGGGAGATCCTGGCCGGCATCCGCGCGACCTCAAGCGTCAGGACCGACCAGGAGCTCCTGGACCGGCTCGGCGAAATCCCGGCGCTTCAGAACGACTCCGTTTAATCATCGAAGAGGAATTTTCCATGATCATTCCCGCTATCGAACCGAGCCGCCGTCTCTGGGAAGACACGCTGCCCGGCGGCGCGCACGGGTCCTTCATCATGCGGCGCGGCCAGACGCTCCGCCTCACCGATCTCGAGGGGGGCGCCAACCTCTCGGCCCTGTTCATCCATCACGACGAAAAGACTGAGCGCTACAACATGGCCGATACCCTCAAGGCCCAGCACACCTTCCATCTCACCCGGGGCTACGTCTGCTATTCCGACATGGGACGGGTTTTGTGCTCGATCACCGCCGACACCGTGGGCTGGCACGACACCGTGTGCGGCGTGTCGGACGCCGCCTTGGTGCGGGAAAAATACGGCGAGGCGCGCTATCAGACGCATCGCAACACGATGCATCGGAACGGCCGGGACAGCCTGCTCGTCGAGCTGGAAAAATGGGGGCTGGGCAAACGCGACCTTGTCGCCAACGTCAATTTCTTCAGCAAGGTCACGGTGGCCGAGGATGGGAGGCTCGCCTTCCAGCCGGGGCATTCCCCCGCCGGCGGCCTGGTGGATTTGCGCTTCGAGATGAATACCCTGGTGGCGTTCTCGAGTTGCCCCCATCCCCTGGACCCGAGTCCGGTCTATGCCCCAAAACCGGTGAAGCTGACCGCGTTCCGGGGCGATCCGCCCGGAGACGATGACTATTGCCGGAATTTCAGGCCGGAAAACCGGCGGGGCTTCGAGAACACCGAACGCCTGTATCGCTGAAGGGCGAGACACCCCAGATCCTTTCCGCATCGACTCACGGAGCCCACGATGACGATCCTCGAAAGCCCGCTCGACCCGCGCGCCGCGGTGTACGACTACGTTCTTCCCGCCGGGGAATCCTGGCTGCACCCGATAAGAAAGGGCCAGATCTTTCGCATCCTGGACCTCGAAGGCAATCAGGCGGTGGACACCCTCTTCTACAGCGCCGCCCACCCCGAGGAAAGGTACAGCGCCACCGACACCATCCGCCGCCAGGGGAATCTTTATCTCACCGCCGGCTCGGCCCTGATCTCCAGCGAGGGGAACGTGCTGCTCACCCTCGTCGCCGACACTTGCGGCCGGCACGACACCCTGGGCGGGGCGTGCGCGGCGGAAAGCAACAGCGTGCGCTACGCCCTCGACAAGAAATACATGCACAACTGCCGCGACAGCTTTCTTCTGGCCATCGGCCACGCCGACTGCGGACTGACCAAGCGCGATCTCGCGAGCAACATCAATTTCTTCATGAACGTGCCGGTCACCCTGGACGGGCGGTTGACCTTCGCCGACGGCATTTCCGCGCCGGGCAAATACGTGGAAATGCGGGCGGAAATGGACGTGATGGCGCTGATCTCCAACTGTCCCCAGCTCAACAATCCCTGTAACGCCTACCACCCGACGCCGGTCCGGCTGCTGATCTGGGACCCGCAATAACCGGACGGCTTCGCGCCTTCCGCGGCGGGACGGCCCGGCGCGGCTTTGGATTCAGGCGGGACGGCCCGCCCAACGAGGCTTTATGTTCGAGAAGATTCTGATCGCCAACCGGGGCGAGATCGCCTGCCGCATCCAGCGCACCCTGAAACGGCTGGGAGTCCGGAGCGTCGCCGTCTATTCCGAGGCCGACGCCCACGCCCGGCATGTCGAGGAGGCCGACGACGCGGTGTGCATCGGCCCGCCGCCCGCCGCCGAAAGTTACCTCCGCGCCGACCGCATTCTGGAAGCCGCGCTCGAGACAGGCGCGGGGGCGATCCATCCCGGCTACGGATTTTTGAGCGAGAACGCGGCGTTCGCCGAAGCCTGCGCCGATGCGGGCGTCGCCTTCATCGGCCCAACCCCGGAGCAGCTCCGCCGCTTCGGCCTGAAGCACACGGCCCGGGCCATCGCCGAGGCCAGCCGGGTGCCGCTCCTGCCGGGAACCGGCCTCCTGGACGACGTTGAACAGGCGGTCGCTGGAGCCCGGTCCATCGGCTATCCGGTGATGCTCAAGAGCACCGCCGGGGGCGGCGGCATCGGCATGCGGCTATGCCGGAACGATAGCGAGCTGCGCGAATCCTACGTCGCCGTCCGGCGCCTTGGCGCCGCCCACTTCAAGAACGAGGGCCTCTACCTGGAGAAGTTCGTCGAGCGGGCGCGCCATATCGAGGTGCAGATATTCGGCGATGGCCGGGGTCGGGTCTGGCATCTGGGCGAGCGGGACTGCTCGGTGCAGCGGCGGAATCAAAAAGTCATCGAGGAAACCCCGGCCTTCGGCCTGAACGCCGCAACGCGGGAAGCGCTCTACCGGCACGCCCTCGCCCTCGCCGAGGCCGTGAGCTACCGGTCGGCGGGCACGGTGGAGTTCGTGTACGACGAGAGCACGGCGGAGTTCTACTTCCTGGAAGTCAACACCCGGCTGCAGGTGGAGCACGGCGTCACCGAGGAAGTCGCCGGCGTCGACTTGGTGGAATGGATGGTGCGGCTCGCCGCCGGGGAAACCAAGTTTCTCGAGGGCTACCGCCACGCACCGCGGGGCTGCGCGCTGGAGGCGCGGGTGTACGCCGAGGATCCCAACAAATGTTTCCAGCCGTCCGCGGGACTCCTGACCCAAGTGGCGTTTCCGGACGGCGTGCGGGTGGATCATTGGCTCGAGGCGGGGCTCGAGGTGTCGCCCCATTACGATCCGCTCCTCGCCAAGCTCATCGTGACGGGGCCGACCCGGGACGCGGCCCTGGCTCGTCTGAGCGAGGCCCTCACCGAGACCCGTCTCGCCGGGATCGAGACCAATCTGGACTATCTCCGCCACATCGCGGCGGACCCTATGTTCCGCGCGGGGTGGCAGACCACCGGCTATCTGGCCGGATTGCCCTACCGTCCCCGCACCGTCGACGTCCTGGAGCCCGGCACCCAGAGCACGCTCCAGGACTACCCGGGCCGGCTCGGTTATTGGGACGTGGGCGTGCCGCCCTCCGGCCCCATGGACGCCCTGGCGTTTCGCCTGGCCAATCGTCTGCTCGGCAATCCGGAAAGTGCCGCCGGGCTGGAAATCACTCTCATCGGCCCGACCCTCAAGTTCAACCTGGCGACCCGCATCGCCCTGACCGGCGCCGTCCTCGAGGCCGGTCTCAACGGCGAGCCGGTGCCGTTCTGGCAGCCGGTGCCGGTACGGGCGGGCGATGTCCTGACGCTCGGCGGCGTCATGGGTCCCGGCTGCCGCGCCTATCTGGCGGTCGCGGGCGGATTCGACGTGCCCGATTACCTGGGCAGCCGCGCCACCTTCATCCTGGGACGGTTCGGCGGTCACGGCGGGAGGGCGCTCCGGAGCGGCGACGTGCTGCATGTCGGCGCGGCTCCTGCCGCCGCGGAAACCCGGCTGGCGCCGGAGGCGATTCCCCGCTACGACGAGCACTGGGATATCGGCGTGCTGTACGGCCCTCACGGCGCGCCGGATTTTTTCACCGAGGCGGACATCGCGCAATTTTTCGCCACCGATTGGGAAGTCCATTACCACTCCAACCGCACCGGCATCCGCCTGATCGGTCCCAAGCCGACCTGGGCGCGGGCCGATGGCGGCGAGGCGGGGCTCCATCCCTCCAACATCCACGACAACGCCTACGCCGTCGGCGCGGTGGATTTCACCGGCGACATGCCGGTGATCCTGGGCCCCGACGGCCCGAGTCTCGGCGGTTTCGTTTGTCCGGCGACGGTCGTGCAGGCGGAACTGTGGAAGCTCGGGCAACTGAGGCCCGGCAATACCGTGCGGTTCCAGCGCATCGACCGAGCCACGGCGGCCGAGTGGGAGCAGCGCCTGGAGCGGCTGATCGCCGATCCCGCCGGCGCCGCGCCGGAACCTTCCCGGTGCGCCGCCGCGCCGCAAGCGGATGATTGCATCGTGCGGCGGCTGCCCGAAGCCCCCAAATGGGTCGAGGTCACCTACCGGCAGGCCGGCGACCGCTATCTCCTGGTCGAGTACGGTCCCCTGGCGCTGGATCTCAATCTGCGCTTCCGCGTCCACGCCCTCATGGAATGGCTGAGCGCTAGGCGGCTTCCCGGCGTCGTCGACCTGACGCCCGGCATCCGCTCGCTGCAGATCCATTACGATCCCCGCCTGCCGTTGTCGCGGCTGATGGAAGTTCTGTCCCAGGCCGAGGCGGAACTGCCCGCCATCGAGGATCTCGAAGTCCCCACCCGAATCGTCCACTTGCCCCTGTCCTGGGACGATCCCTCCACCCGGCTCGCCATCGACAAGTACATGCAGTCGGTGCGCAAGGACGCGCCCTGGTGCCCCAGCAACATCGAGTTCATCCGCCGGATCAACGGTCTCGACAGCGTCGAGCGGGTGCGCGACCTCGTGTTCGAGGCCCGCTATCTGGTGCTGGGGCTGGGTGACGTGTATCTGGGCGCGCCGGTCGCGACGCCTCTCGATCCTCGCCACCGGCTGGTCACCACCAAATACAATCCGGCCCGCACCTGGACCCCGGAAAACGCCGTCGGCATCGGCGGCGCGTATCTGTGCATCTACGGGATGGAGGGACCGGGGGGTTATCAGTTCGTCGGGCGCACCGTGCCCGTGTGGAACCCTTATCGCCAAACCGCGGATTTTCGGGACGGCAAGCCCTGGCTCCTGCGCTTCTTCGACCAAATCCGCTTCTTCCCGGTCACGGCGGAGGAGCTCTCCCGCTACCGGAACGACGTGATCCGCGGCCGCGTGAGGCTGGACATTCGCGAGGAGACCTTCAGTCTCCGCCGCTACAACGCGTTTTTGGCCGAGCACCAGGCGGAGATCGCCGCCTTCAAGGACCGGCAGCAGGCCGCGTTCGAGGCCGAGCGCGCGCGCTGGGCGGAATCCGGACAAAACTACGCGGACGATCAGGCGGTGGCCGAGGCGGCGGTCGACACCGAGCTGGACCTGCCACCTGGGGCGCGGCCCATCGCCAGCCACATCGCCGGCAATGTCTGGAAGGTGCTGGCGCGGGAAGGCGACCGGGTGAATCCGGGCGACCCCCTCGTCGTGGTGGAATCCATGAAGATGGAATTCGTGGTCCCCGCGCCGGAGGGCGGCAGGATCTGGCGGATCTTCTGCGCCGAGGGCGGGCAGGTGGTCGCCGGTCAGGATCTCTTGGTGCTGCAACGCGATTCTTGAGGAGAAAGACGATGCCCGATGTCCTGCCCGCTTGCCTCGATATTTCGAGTTTGAATCAGGCCTACCGGATCGGCCGGCTGACCCCTTCGGCCCTGGTGGACGTCCTGGCGCGCCGGCTGGACGCGGCGCCTGATCGGAAGATCTGGATCACCCGGCTCTCCATCGAGGCGATGCTGGCCTACGCTCGCGCCCTGGACACCCGTTCGCCGGACGAACTGCCCTTGTACGGCATTCCCTTCGCCATCAAGGACAACATCGATCTGGCGGGCGTCCCGACCACCGCCGCGTGTCCCGCGTTCGGCTATTTACCTGAGCGCTCCGCCTTCGCGGTGGAAAGACTCATCGAGGCCGGAGCCATTCCGGTGGGCAAGACCAATCTCGATCAGTTCGCCACCGGACTGGTGGGCGTCCGCTCCCCTTACGGCGCCTGCCGGAACAGTTTCGACCCGGACTACATCGCGGGCGGCTCCAGTTCGGGCTCGGCGGTGGCGGTGGCCACGGGGCTCGTCAGTTTCGCCCTCGGCACCGACACCGCCGGGTCCGGGCGCGTGCCGGCGGCCTTCAACAATCTGGTGGGCGTCAAGCCGACCCGGGGGCTCGTCAGCGCCAGCGGCGTGGTTCCCGCCTGCCGCAGTCTCGATTGCGTTTCCCTGTTCGCGCTGACCGCGGCGGACGCCGAACGGGTGCTGCGGGTCTTGAGCGTCTACGACGCGGCCGATCCTTACGCCCGAAAGGGCGCGGAGCGGCCCGCCTGGCCCGAGTTCCCGGCCGGCTTCCGCGTCGGCGTTCCGGCGGCGGACCAGCTGGAATTCTTCGGCGATGAGGAGGCCGAGCGCCTGTTCCGGAACGTCGTCGAGGACATCGTCGAGCTGGGCGGACGGCCGGTCACCATCGACTTTCAGCCCTTCGCCGAAGCGGCGCGCCTCCTTTACGAAGGCCCTTGGGTGGCGGAGCGCTATCGGGTGGTGCGGGATCTTCTGGCGCGCGACCCCGGCGCGGTGCTGCCGGTGACCCGCGAGATCATCGGCGCCGGCGCCGCGATGCGGGCGGCGGATGCCTGGGGCGCGTTCTATCGCCTGCGGGAGCTCAAGCGGGCGACAGAGATGGTGTGGGATCGGATCGACGTGCTCCTCACGCCCACCGCCGGGACGATTTATCGCATCGCCGAAATCGAGGCCGATCCGATCCGGCTGAACAGCCGTCTCGGCTACTACACCAACTTCATGAACCTGCTCGATCTGGCCGCTGTCGCGGTGCCGGCGGGATTTCGCGGAAACGGCCTGCCGTTCGGCGTGACTCTGTGCGCGCCGGCCTTTTCCGACGCGCTGCTGCTGGGATTGGCCCGCTTTCGGGCGGCGGCGAGGCCGCATCCCTTGGGCGCCGGTGGACAGCTCCCCTCGCCGTCCCGCCCTTCCGTCGAAGTTGCGGCTCCGGGCTACGCGCGGGTGGCGGTGTGCGGTGCGCACCTGTCCGGCCTGCCCTTGAACCCTCTTCTGACCCGGCGCGGCGGACGATTGGTGCGAGCCACCTGCACCGCGCCCTGTTACCGCCTCTACGCGCTGCCCGATGGGAAACGTCCGGGCCTGGTGCGGGATTCCGGAGGGGCGGCCATCGACGTCGAGATCTGGGAATTGCCCTTGACCGAGTTCGGCGGCTTCGTCGCCGAAATTCCGCCTCCCTTGGGCATCGGCACCCTGGAGCTGGCCGACGGTGCCAAGGTCCAAGGCTTCCTCTGCGAGGCCCACGCCGTCGAGAACGCGCGGGACATCACCGAATACGGCGGCTGGCTCGCTTACCTCACGCGGCCGTCCTGATCCTCTAAAAAATTCTTTTCTTTCAGGCACGAGACCCCTCTTCGCCCGCTCGGCGCGTGGAGGGCGGGCCGCGCCTGCCCCAAATCCACCCTTCACCGCAAAGGAGACGAATTCCATGTTCCATCCATCGACCGGCCGGCGCGCCGCTTTGCTTGCCCTGTCCTTGATGCTATCCGCCGCCGCGCGCGCGGCGGCGGACAATCCCGGGCTGCTCGGCGGATTCGATCTCATCAACGATGCTCCGCCGATGAAATTCCTCGGGCTCAAGGTGCGTGGCTGGGCGGACGCGGGGTTCGTCTACAACGCCGAAGACCCGGCCGACCGTTACAACGGCCCGGTGGTCTTCGCCGACCGGGCCAATGAATTCAACCTCGATCAGTTGGGCATCGAGCTGGCGCGGGAGGTCGCCACGGCAGGGGACGCCTGGGACATCGGCGGCAAATTCACCTTCATGTACGGCAGCGATGCCCGGTTCAACACCATCAACCCCTTCGGCGAGGGTCATTGGGACAACGATCTCATCGGCGATTCCACGCGTTTCTACAAGATCGCCCTGCCCAACGCCTATCTCGATATTTTTACTCCCATCGGCCATGGCCTCACCACCCGCGTCGGCCACTTCTACACCATCATGGGTTACGAAACCGGCCTTTCGCCCGACAATTTCTTCTACACCCATCCCTACACCTTCCAGTACGGCGAGCCCTTCACCCATACCGGCCTCACCGTGACTTACCCATTCCTCAATACACTCAGCGTCACTCTGGGCGCGGTCACCGGGGGACACACCCGGCTCAACGGCCCGCTGGACGGCAACGGCGGCTGGGACGGCTTCGATCAAAACCTGGAGAACTGGGACTTTCTAGGGGGCATCTTCTGGAACACGGAGGACCACGCGACCTCGGCAGCGCTGTCGGTGATCACGGGAAACGTCAACACCGACAATGACTTGCGGGATTTCCGCCGGCTAACCGGAAGATCCAAAAACGATAACCGGACCTTCTACAGCCTGGTGATTAAGCACGACATCACCGAGCGCTGGCATTACGTCTTCCAGCACGACCATGGCTTCGAGCAGCAGCACCCCTTGAATCGTTTCCGCGATGTTCAGTGGTACGGCATCCATCAACAGACGGTCTACGACCTGACCGATACCGTGGGCGTGGGTCTTCGGGCCGAATGGTTCCGCGACGCCGACGGGGTGCGGGTCGGCCAGGTGTGCCCCGGCTGCGCCGTGCTCGCCTCGGGCCGGGCCAGCTACTACGCGGCGACGGCGGGATTGAACTGGAAGCCGGCGGAATGGCTCCGGCTTAGGCCGGAAGTGCGCTACGACTGGTCCGACGGCGTAGACGCCTACGATGCCCGTGACAAGGATCATCAGCTCCTCATCGCAGTCGATGCCGTGGTATTGTTCTGAGGCTCCCTGGCCGGCCCGGAGCGGCCGATGAGGATAGCGCCGGCCGCCGTTCTTTCGCCGCAAGGCGGATCGCTGGCTGCCCAATTTCCAACGAGCCCGCCGCCGACGATCAGGTAATCGATCGTCCTCACTGCATGTGCCAGCCGTGGCTCACGACAATCGACTGGCCGGTCAGCGCCGCCGTGGGGAAGGCGGCGAGGAACACCGCGACCCGCGCCACGTCGTCGCTGGTGGTGAACTCTCCGTCCACCGTCTCCTTCAACAGGACGTTGCGGATGACCTCCGCCTCGCTGAGACCCAGCGCCTGGGCCTGTTCGGGAATCTGCTTGTCCACCAAGGGCGTGCGGACAAAGCCGGGGCAAATGACGTTGGCCCGGATGCCGTGCGCCGCCCCTTCCT
>CADDYU010000014.1 GCA_902810705.1 Methylococcaceae bacterium | reverse complement strand
AGCCGTGGGGGCGCAGCTGGTCCAGCAGTTCGGCGGGGCGGACGTGCAGGGCAACGAGTTGCCCGATCCACCAGGTATCATCAGGACGTAGAGCCCGGCACGGCGCCTACTTGCAGACCGCACGGGCTGGCCGAGCTCAAAACAGAAAAGGCATCTCTGTTGGAGTAAAGAATTTTCCTGCGAGCCGTTCGAAAGGATGGGCCACCCTTCGAGAAGCCTTGCCAAAAATCGGTGACGCCCAGAGGACAGCATCAACCCTTGATCGCCTGTACGACTTCCTGATGAGAGAGTTCGTAGGTCCATATCTCGAACTTCTCCAGCACGTGCTTCCCGAAAGTGGTTGTTAGTGCGACATCCGCGGCATCCCGGCCGCGGGCCATCAGGATGCGTCCCACCCGGGGCTGGTTGTTGCGTGCATCAAACGTGTGCCATTCGCCGCTTAGAAAAACCTCGAACCAAGCGCTGAAATCCATGGGCGGCGCCAGGGGTACCTGGATATCGCCGAGATACCCAGTGGCGTAGCGGGCGGGAATGCCCATGCACCGGCAGAAGGTGATGGCAAGATGCGTGTAATCCCGACATACGCCTCTTTGGTCCAGGAAGGTGTCGTAGGCGGTGCGGTCGCAACGGGCGGATTCGTGCGCGAACGTGATGTGGTTGTGTACCCAGTCGCAAATCGCTTGTACCCGTTCCCAGCCCGTCGGACCCCGCCCGAAAAGTTCCCAGGCCGCATCCGACAATTTTTCGATTTCGCAATAACGACTGCCCAAAAGGTAAAGAAGCGTATCCGGCGGAAGTTCCTGAATCGTGTGTTGCCGAGCCTCCGGCTTCGCGATATCCGGCAAGCCGCCATCGACCACGATGGCATCGTTTCTCAAGTGCAATAGCCCGCCCGGGCAGTAAGCCCGCGCACATCGGTTACCGTAAACATCGATGAAATCTTCCATGGCTAGGGCGGGCGTGCTGCTCAACCGCTCGGGCCTCATCAAAAATGAGGATCGGCTCGGATGCGTATACAACATCAGGACCATCTCGGTGGGCTGAGGAAAGGAATAGGCGATATCGAAGCCAATTCTAATAAACATGGTAGTCCTTGGTTAATTCATAAGTGGTAATCGCTGTTGCCTCTAGGGTCTTTTCAGGAAACAAATTCAAACTCGGAACGCGGTGGAAATATTCAATATTGTCCATGACAAATCTTTTGAATCGGGGAACCGTACTGTAAGGCCATAAGACTGAATAACTCGCGGTATTTATCCTGATACTTGAATAGTCCTTTAGGCCATCAATCTTCTACAATAACCGATTATTTTTCCGTGTCCATCAATTAATCGTCGGTGGGCCCATTAGGGTTTGACATCACTGGAAATCGGTGAAGAAGGGCATCTCCTGATTTAGGAATTTTACGAAGGCGGATCAATGGCGAGCGCTCCGATCCAGTATTTTGTTCTAGCAAATAGTGGTAGTCTCCTTGAACCCCATTGATCGCGCGACACGGGTTGCTCGTGCGCCATGCAAACCTGGCAACAAAAAGCCCATTTGGCTCCCGGCAAATTAAGGAGAGGGCAATGACGTACTGTACGGGTCTCTTGCTGGACGAGGGAATGGTTTTCGCCTCGGACTCACGCACGAATGCCGGTCTGGATAATATTGCGACGTTTTGCAAAATGACGGTGTTCGAGCGCGCCGGCGATCGGGTGATCGTTTTATTAAGCTCCGGCAATCTCGCGGGGACACAGGCCGTTATCAGCGTGCTGAGGCAGCGCGGGGACGCCGAGGGTGCGTCGCCCAATCTGTGGAACGCACGCACCCTATTCGATGTTACAGCTTTAGTGGCCGACGCCATGCGCGACATCGACCGCCGCGACGGCCTGTATTTGGCCGAGAGTGGAGGATTCAACGCCTCGTTCATACTTGGCGGGCAAATTCGTGGCGAGCCCATGCGGCTTTTCCGGATTTACTCGGAAGGCAATTTTATCGAGGCTGGGCTCCACACGACGCCCTATTTTCAGACCGGCGAGGCAAAGTACGGAAAATCGATCATTGATCGCGTCATTACCCCTTCCACGACTCTCGCCGATGCGGCTAAATGCGTGCTGGTTTCCTTTGATTCGACCATGCGCAGCAACTTGTCCGTCGGCATGCCGATCGATCTGATTTGTTATCGGCGTGACAGTCTGGCGATCCAGATGCGCCGCCGGTTCGACGAGGGAGACGCTTATTTCACCGCCTTGAGCAGTCAATGGAGCGAAGGGGTGCGGGACGTATTCAGCCGGTTGCCGGAACTGCATTGGTAACCTGAATGCTCGTCTCGGCCATATAAAATCTGAGCATTGCTGCTCGGCTGGTCATAACTTAAGCGGAATTATGACCGATTACGTTTTAATCACCTGCGAACACGGCGGAAATCGTATTCCATTGCCCTATCTTCACCTTTTTAAGACGGCTCAATATCGAGCATTGCTCAATTCCCACCGTGGATTCGATCCCGGCGCGCTTATCGTGGCCCAATCTCTGGCGACAATACTCATGGCTCCGCTGGTGACGTCAACGATAAGCCGGTTACTTATCGATCTGAACCGATCCCTCGGCCATCCGCATCTATACTCTCCGGCAACCCGCAATGCGACCGCCGACATGCGCCGGCAGATACTCGATCATTATTACCGGCCTTATCGCACGAAGGTCGAGAATCTTGTCAGGCGGGCGGTTGCCGGCGGCAGCCGGGTAGTCCATATCTCATGCCACAGTTTTACTCCCGAACTCAACGGCAAAGTGCGGAACGCCGATATCGGCCTGCTTTATCACCCGGCTCGCTCCGGAGAAGTACATCTGTGTGAACGCTGGAAAGCGTCCCTGAAGGCCTGCGCACCTGAACTCAAGGTGCGGCGAAATTACCCTTACGCGGGGAAAAACGATGGTTTCACCACCGTGCTTCGACGGAGCTTTTCACCCCTTGCCTACGTGGGGATTGAGTTGGAGATTAATCAGAAGCATGTTCTGAGAACAGGTCAAAGCTGGATGGCCGTGCGAACCAAGATAATGGATTCATTCCGTATAGCACTTGGAGTTTAATGCGAGATCAGTCGGCAACCAGTGCTATATCATTAGGTCGGTCGGCATGCCAAGCGCCGCGAGTGCTTAAAATCTCAGCTCTTTGCATTTCCGGCAACATTCGATGATAGTCCAAACGCCATTTGCGGATCGTCGACGCACAAATAGGTAATCGTATGACAATACTATTTGCTTGCACAAAGGACATCGGTATTTGGCCGATTGCAGATAAGTCTTTTCGCTTTTTTTCATAATCGATTACTTATTGGATAAAAATATATCGAGAAAGGCCCAAAACCTTTCTCTAGCCGTTTTCGCGTGTCCTTGCGATTATTAGAACCATAGCGACTGAAAGACCGTCGCCCGGGAGATTCGAAGGGTCCAACAGCCGTCGAAATGCAACCGCGAAAGCCGTGAAACAAGTATCCCAGACGTACTTTCGATTTGGCGCGAAAAGGCAGGTAAACGCCAAGTCGGTCCATTCGGCGGCGTGCGCCTCGATGCAGAGCGTTATCCGGAGATCGGCGAGGCGGCGTCTTGACCGTACGCGCTCGTGCCGGGAAGGAACAGCCAAGGAAGCGGCGCAAGCTTGCCCGCTTCAGTTTTGGCGAGGGTGTCGCGCACTTTCTCGCGCTGTCCGACCAAATCTAATTCAGCGGACGATAGAGATCCACGCGGCCGTCGGTGCGTTTTGAGATCAAAATAACCTGCGGCGCGGTGGAGGTTTTGATTCGGCAATCGCGTCGGCACTCCGGGCAGGAATAGGCTTGCGTGTCCTGGCTGGCCTTGTAGGAATAGGATGTCCGCCACGTGATCTCCACGCGGAATACGCAACCGCAGAATCCGCAGGTTTGTTGAAAATCGCTGGGCGTGAGAAAAGGATCACGGGGGGTTAAGCTCGTAGACGGCATCTCAACCTCTGAAGAAAAAATCACGGGCAAAAAATAAACCCGATTGAACGCCTCCGGATTCCTTGAGTCCGGGTTTGCCTTCTAGCATTCGGCTCGAGCGGCGGTTACTTCTATTCGGGCAGCACAATATCGTTTTCGGGCACCAATAAGGTGATGCCAGAATCGAATTTAATAAAACACTCTCTTGGTAATGGCGGCGCATACCACGTATTCGGGCACAAGTACCGAGTGACCACAGCCTCTTTGCCGGTATATCGAGCATTCTCGAAATTCGGTTTCTCTGGCTTGTAGAGCACGATTACGCCCGTAGGGAGCTGCGGACATGAACCATTCACAAGGAACCTCCATCTCATTCACTGATTGGCGCGAGATCGCTCTCAGGTACTCGTAGAATGATGCCGGAGGAAAACTCGATGAAGCAATTTCCTGTTCTTCTCTGTGAATATTGGGTTATCACCGCCTTCGTGCCAAGGTCTTGAGCATTAATGAAGTCCGGGTGCTTGGATTTGTAGAATACGGCTGTACCGATAGGGAATCGCGATTCTGAATGGTTCATAACATTCCTGCATGCTTAGTCCTTTAGTTTAGGCACAATGCGCCTTTATCAGAGAGATGTCCATAGATCGGCGAAAAAATATCCGATTAGGTAATTCCAAGAAAAGCGCGTATCCTGATCACAGTTTGTCGCGGCGCAAGTCCGGTTTGCGTCACGAGGATACGGAAGTTTCCACTCAGTCTCTGCCATCAGGCACCTGCTAGTCCCGCCTCCTCCTGCAAACCGCACGCGGTGTTCCTTCGGGCACACCCTGTGGTCACCTCAACCCAATGCTCATGCTGGAACCGGTGCCGTGTTTGTCGCGCGGCAGGCAGAGTCAGGAAAAAATGACATGGCTTTTACTTCCCTGGGTCTTTCCGAACCCCTCCTGCGCGCCGTAGCCGAACAAGGTTATGCCTCCCCGACGCCAATTCAAGCGCAAGCCATTCCCGCCGTGCTCGATGGCCGAGACCTTTTGGCCGCGGCTCAGACCGGCACCGGCAAGACCGCTGCGTTCACTCTGCCTTTATTGCAGCGCCTAGAAGGCGTCGGGCGCGACACTCGGCCGGGCCGCGCACCCCGGGCGCTGGTGCTGGTACCCACCCGTGAACTCGCCGCGCAGGTCAGCGAAAGCGTTCGCGTGTACGGCCGGCATACCGGTATCCGGACCACGGTCGTCTTCGGCGGTGTCGGCCTGCAGCCCCAAGCGGCTGCCTTGCGCCGGGGTATCGATATTTTGATCGCGACGCCCGGACGCCTGCTGGATCTCGTTGCTCAGCAGCACGCGAATCTCTCCGACGTCGATTGTCTCGTGCTGGACGAGGCCGACCGCATGCTCGACATGGGATTCATCCATGACATCAAGCGCATCCTGGGGCTGCTGCCCCGGACCCGCCAGAACCTCTTGTTTTCCGCCACCTTCTCCGAGGGCATCCGGAGGCTCGCCGCGGGACTCCTGCACCGGCCGCTCAGCATCGAAGTGGCGCCGCGCAATGCGCCGGCCGAGCTGGTTAGCCAGAGCGTCTATCATGTGCCCAAGACGGGCAAGCAGGCGCTGCTCGCGCATCTCTTGAGCCAAGAGTATTGGGGCCAAACCCTGGTGTTCACCCGCACCAAGCATGGCGCCAACAAGCTGGCGGAACAGCTCGGCCGGGATGGTTTTCAGGTCGCCGTGATCCACGGCAACAAGAGCCAGTCCGCCAGGATGCAGGCGCTCGCCGCCTTCAAGGAGGATCGGGTGCAAATCTTGGTGGCCACCGACATTGCCGCCCGTGGCTTGGACATCCAGCAGCTTCCTCACGTGGTCAACTATGAACTTCCGCATGTTCCCGAGGATTACGTGCATCGCATCGGCCGGACCGGCCGGGCGGGTGCCGACGGCGCGGCGGTTTCGCTAGTGTGCAAGGACGAGGCCTCCCAACTGCGGGATATCGAGCGTCTCCTCGGCCGGAGATTGCCCGCCCATCCGGTGCCGGAAGAAATTCTGGCTACCCTCCAGGCGGACACGCCGTTTCCGCGGACCCCGCCCAACCCGATGCCGGACTCTAAACACCGGCCGGCCTCGCGCCGTGGCCCGTCAACCTCGCCTCGCCGCCTGCTTTAAAGCGGTGCCGGGGCTTCACCGAGAGGATAATCATCATGCTGAGAATCTATGCCGGCAATCTGCCGCCCGACCTTACCGAGAAGGAGTTCAACGATCTGTTCGCCGAGCACGGTCGGGTGCGCTCGATGGATTTGGCGCGGGACATCTTCAGCGGCCGCTGCCGCGGTTTCGGCTTTATCGAAATGGAAGGCCATGAGGCCCGCGCCGCGATCAGCGCCCTAAACGGGCACACCCTGCGCGGCAACTGTCTTCGTGTCAACGAAGAGCGTCCCCGTGGGCGAAGCGGCGGTAAAAGGCGTCGTTAAAGGCTGACCGATCGAATCGGCAGCCATCTTTTTTATTCTGTTCTTTTCTCGATTCTGTTCTTTAATCTTGCACTTACTAGCTAGGGTTTTTTATGAGTAAGAAATTGTACGTCGGCAATCTGAGCTACACCGTCAGTAACCGTGAGCTCGAAGAGCTATTCGCCGCGCATGGCACGGTAGAATCCGCAAATATCATCATGGATCGCGATACCGGCCGCTCCAAAGGCTTTGGTTTCGTGGAGATGGGCAACGATCAGGAGGCTCAAGCCGCCATTTCCGCCTTGCACGGCAAGGATATTGACGGGCGCAGTTTGACGGTCAACGAGGCCCGCCCGCGCGAGGAAAGATCCGGCGGCTTTGCCGGAGGCAATCGTGGTGGTTTTGGCGGCGGGCGCCGATTTTAAAAACCACTCCAGGTAGGGCGCCGAACAGCCCCTTCCCAGGATTCACAGGCAGGAAAGGCCGATTCGCATTAGCGCGGGATCGGCCTTTTGGCCGTTCTGGAGCTTGCCTTGAAAAAGCTTCGCATTTCCCTCGGCACCCGGCCGGCCCGCGAAGGGAGTCAACGCACCCATGGCACTGCGGAAAGTGGTTGGATCGGGCGCTGCACGATTCCCGCCGGCTGGAACCGCTGCTCCGACCACTTCCCGCGGAGCGGAGGCGGGCGCATGCGATGAGTCCGACGGTCAATTCATCGAGAAACGATGCCACCGAGCAGATGGAGGAATCTGTGCACCCGCGGGAAGGTTGATTATCCATTCGACCGGGCCTTTTCATGGCATACTGAGGGCGCTTGCCGAAAGCTTCCGGAGAGCGACTTCCATGTGCCAACTGCTGGGCATGAACTGCAACGTCCCCACTGACATCTGCTTTTCGTTCGAAGGCTTTCACGTACGCGGCGGGTTGACCGACCATCATCGGGACGGCTGGGGCATCGCCTTTTTCGAGGGCCGCGGCTGCCGAGTGTTCCTGGATTCGAAGGCTACCATCGAATCGCCGGTGGCTGAGCTGGTCCGCCGTTACCCCATTCATTCGACCAACGTCATCGCTCATATCCGCAAAGCCACCCAAGGCCGCATCGCCGTGGAGAATAGTCATCCCTTTCAGCGAGAACTGTGGGGTCGATACTGGATCTTCGCTCACAACGGGAATCTGGAGAATTATTGGCCTGTCCTGTCGGGTCAATATCGGCCAGTCGGCGAGACCGACAGCGAACGGGCCTTCTGCCATATTCTCGATAGCCTGCGCCGGGTTTTCCCGGAAGGCCGGCCTCATGACGAGGCGATTTTCGGCGAGTTGCAGCGTCTCTCCCCGGAGATCGGACGGCACGGCGTCTTCAACTACCTCCTGTCTGATGGCGACGCGCTTTATGCCTATTGCTCGACGAATCTACATTTCATCACCCGCAAGGCGCCCTTCAGTCACGCCCATCTGGTGGATCAAGATGTCACCGTGGACTTCAGTGAGGTCACTACGCCTAACGATCGGGTCACCGTGATCGCTACCTTGCCGCTCACCGACAACGAAGCTTGGACGAAGCTACACGAGAACCAATTGGTACTGTTCCGGGATGGCGAGGCAGTGACGGGGATTTAGGTGGCCTGAGCCGGAACCGCGAAATCTTTGCCGAAGCTGACAATTCTAAGGCGAGTACTGCATGGTGAGCCGTGATCGGCCGACCGCGATCTTAAATCTCATTTTCGAGAGCCATGACGTATGGCGCGATTCCCCGGCTTGCCTGGCCGGGCGGCGCGGTTTCTTTTCAAGCTCTGCTACAATGCGAACATTTTTCTACGGTCCGCGTCTTCATGCCTAATCCGATCCGCATCGCCACGCGTAAAAGCCCGCTGGCTCTATGGCAGGCCGAGCACGTCGCCTCGCGTCTTAGGGCCGCGTACCCCGGTCTCCAAGTGGAGATGGTTAAGATAGTGACGCGGGGCGATAAGCTGCTTGACGCCCCGCTTGCGAAGATTGGCGGCAAGGGTTTGTTCGTCAAGGAATTGGAGCAGGGGCTACTGGAAGGCACCGCTGATTTGGCGGTTCATTCCATGAAGGATGTGCCGGCGGAGCTTCCAAAAGGCTTGCACCTCGCCGCTATTCTTGCGCGGGAAGATCCCCGCGATGCGTTCGTTTCCGAACGTCACGCTTCCCTGGCCCAGTTGCCTTCCCGTGCCCGCATCGGTACTTCCAGCCTACGCCGGCAGTGCCAGCTCAAATTCCGTTTTCCAGACTGCGAGATGGTCAATCTTCGCGGTAATGTCGGAACCCGACTGGACAAGCTGGTGTCGGAAGGCTACGACGCCGTCATCTTGGCGGCCGCTGGCCTCAAGCGATTGGGGCTCTCCCATCGGATAACCGAGCATTTGGCTCCGGAAGCCAGCCTGCCGGCGTGCGGCCAGGGGGCCATCAGCATCGAGTGCCGCCGGGACGATATCCGGGTCAACAGCCTCTTGGAGGTGCTGCATGATGTGCCGACGATGTGGTGCGTAAGCGCCGAGCGGGCGTTCAGTAAGCGGCTCAACGGCGGCTGTCAGGTGCCCATCGCCGGCTACGCCGAATTGTCGGGCGATCGGCTTCGGTTGCGCGGCCTGGTCGGGAGACCCGACGGAAGCCAAATCGTACGCGGCGAGATCGAAGGTCCAGCGGAGAACGCAGGGGATATGGGCATCGCCTTGGCGGAGGATCTTTTGGTCCGTGGAGCGGACCGCATCCTCGCGCAGCTTTTCGGTTGAATCAGGATGGAATCGGCTAATTTCCCGCTGGCGGGTCTCACGGTGCTGGTCACCCGGCCGGCCGGGCAGGGCGCGGGCCTCTCGGCCATGATCGAATCCGCCGGCGGGCGAGCCTTGCAGTTGCCGCTGATGGACATCCGGCCGCTGGAAGACAACCAAGCCGCGGCTGACTTAATGGATCGGCCCGATTATTGGGATTGGCTTATTTTCGTCAGCGCCAACGCCGTGCGCTTTGCCCTGGCGGCGAAGAACGGAACCTTTCACCTCTCGCCGAGGACGCGGATCGCGGCCTTGGGTGGGGCGACCGCCAAAGCCTTGGCGGATGCGGGCATCCGGGTAGACCTGATTCCCGAACCGAAGTCTAATAGCGAATCCCTTTTGGGCGCGCCCGAATTCGCCGAAGTCGCCGGTCAGCACATCTTGATCGTGCGCGGCGTGGGGGGACGCGAGCACCTTGCGGACGTTCTGAGGGAACGCGGGGCGGAGACGGCTTACGCCGAAGTCTACCGGCGGGTGAAGGCCCAGGCGGACGGCGCGGCTTGTATCGAGCTGTGGCGACGGGGCGATATCGACGCGGTAGTCGTCACCAGCGGGGAAGCCTTGGACGCTCTGGTGGAACTTTTGGGCGAGGCCAGAGCCGAATTTGCCTATCGAACGCCCTTGGCGGTGATCGGCGAGCGTATTGCGGCTATCGCGCGCGAGCGGGGTTGGCGTCGGGTAGCGGTGGCTCAAGAGGCCAGCAACCAAGGGCTTTGTAACGCTGTTGTTCAACTTTATCGAGAAGGGAATGACCCGCGCTCCTCGTCAGGCGTCCCGCGTTAAAAGATACTTAGATTAAAGTCTCCTGAGAGGGCGTTAGCTAGGGGAGATTGGAACGGGAGGGACCTAAGTTCAGGCATAGGGTCAGGATCCGAGCAATTCGCCCTTGGCCTTACGTCTTTGCAATAGGCTTATATAGCTTAATAAAACCTATAAAATCATTTCAGACGGGGATAGAGCATTGGTTGACGAGGAAAAAGTAATGGTATCCACCGCCGAGCCCGTTGCTGAGTCGGCGGCGCCAGCTGGCGAAGCCAAGCCCGCCGGACCACAACCGGTCAAGCCCCGTCGTCTGGCTTGGGTGGGTTATGTCGTGCTGCTGGCCGTGGTGGCGCTGGCGGTTGGCGGCTGGTTTCTGCTCCAGGAATTGCGTTCCAAGCAGGAGGGCCTCGGAGGGCAGCTAAGCAGTAAGGACCAGCAAATTCTGGAAGTGACGCGACAGCTCAATGCCGTGCAGGAGGAGGTGGCGGCCCTCCATTCGCAGCTGGCCACGGTTCAATCCCAAGCCGCGACCGAGGACGCCAAATTCGAGCGGATGCTCAACGAGCATACGGCTAGCTTGAGCGGCCGTATCGACGCGACCCGCAGTGAATTGGGCGGGGCCGTCCAGCATATTCAGCGGCAGCTCAACAAGACTCGCGGTGATCTCCTGGTGGCCGATGCCGAATATCTCCTCAGCATCGCCAATCAAAAATTGCACCTGGTGGGCGACGTCAAGGCGGCACGCGCGGCGATGGAGGCGGCCGACCAGCGGCTGCACGACAGCGGTGACCCGGCGGTGTTCAAGGTGCGCGAGGCGCTGGCCCAGGAAATCGAAACCCTAAAGAGGCTGGACGCGCCCGACGTGGTTGGAATTTCCGCCAAGCTTTTGGCATTGGAAGGCAAGGTCAAGACGATCCCTTTGTTCCTGCCACACGCGGACGCGGCCAAGGAGCATGCCCAAAAGCCAGAAGCGGGCGGCGAGGCCGGCGAGGGACAGGAAAAAAGCGCGCTGGATTCAGCTTTCAAAGACTTGAAGGGCCTGGTGACGATTCGGCGCACCGATCGGCCGATCGAGGCGGTACTGACGCCAGAGGAGGCCGAGGCCCTGCGGCAGATCTTCCTGCTCAAGCTCGAGACCGCTCGGGCGGCGCTGATCAGGGGAGACGAAGCCTTGTACAAGGATAGTCTGACGTCGGCCGTCGGCTGGCTCAAGGAGCACTTCGACGCTTCGGCGCCCGACACCCGGGAAGTCGAGACCCAGCTTAACGACTTGCTCGCTCGCTCCATCGGCGTGCCATTTCCGGATGTTGGCAAGTCTCTAGGCCTGCTTCGCAACATCGAAAAATTGCGCCTCGAGGCCGAAGAGGCGGAAGCCAAATCCAAGAGCGACGGAACCGAGGAGCCGAAGGGATCGGCGCCGCCGCCCGCCACCTCCGAGACGGGGGCGGGCCCGTGAGAAGAAAGATTGTTTTTTCGCTTGCCGCCCTGCTGCTTGTGGGGGGCGCGGCCGCGTTCGCTTACCGATATCTCGTCACCAAAGGTGAGGCGGGCTATGTCATCATAGGCATCGGCCACTGGGTGCTGGAATCATCCCTGTACGTCATGGCCGTGGGTTTGATCGCTGCGTTCATCCTGCTTCACGTTCTGATTCGGCTGACTTCGCGGGCCGCCCGGCTGCCTCGCGCGCTCCAGAGCCGGGGCGCCGAGTTGCGAACCAAGCGCTCTCGCGAAGCGCTGATTTCCGGTCTCATCGAAACGGCCGAGGGCAATTGGGAAAAAGCCGAACGTACCCTCATTCGCCACGCCGCCGACAGCGGTCTGCCCCTCATCAACTATCTGACCGCGGCGCGGGCCGCTCACTCGCGCGGAGCCCACGAGCAACGCGATGAATATCTCAAGCTCGCCCAGCAAGTCCTGCCCGAGGCCGAATTGGCCGTGGGACTCACCCGCGCCGAATTGCAACTGTCCACCCGGCAGTTCGAGGAGGCTCTGGAATCCCTGACCCGTTTGAACCAGATCGCGCCTAGCCATGCCTCGGTCCTGCGACTCATGCATCAGGCCTACGCGCAGATGGAAGATTGGGAGGCGCTGCATCGGCTGATTCCCGCGCTACACAAGAACAAAGTGCTGATGGAGGCGGAAATCAAACTGTTGGAGACGGAGACCTACAGTGCCCTCCTCAAACGAAAGGCGGAAACCAGGAACCCGGCGGTGCTCCGTGATCTCTGGGGGCATATACCCGGGCACATTCGCTCGCTGGTCGGCATCGAAACCCTTTATTTCGCCGCCATGATCGACGCCGGCGCCGGAGCGGAAGTGGAGGAGGGCGTGCGGCTGGCACTGGGCAAGGACTGGAACGAAACTTTGCTGGTGATGTACGGCTGCATCCAAACGGGCGATCCCGAAAAACAGCTGCGGCACGCGGAAGCCTGGCTCGCGCCCCATCCCCGAGACCCGGTCTTACTGCGAGTGTTGGGCAAACTCGCGCTGCGGCTCAAGCAAACCGACAAGGCCAGGGACTACCTGCAACGCAGCCTCGCCGAGGAACCTAGCGTCGAGGCCTATCAACTGATGGGCGATCTACTGTTCGCGGACAAGGACTATGCCGCGGCCAGCGAGTATTACCGCAAGGGGCTCATGTTCGCCTCGAAGGAAGTGGTGGCGCAAGTTGAGCAGAACCCCGACGGCGAACCCGAGTCGCTGGCCGAGGCCGAGCCCGCCACGGCGGCCGGGGTTTAGCTCATTCAGCCGGCGGGAAACAGCACGGCCCGGCTCCGGGCTATGCCTGATAATGCGCTAGAGGCTCATTTCCCCGTTCAATCGCCGTGTCTCCACCTGTCATCCTCTTCGATGGTGTTGGCAAGAAGTTCTGCCGCTCCTTGAGTTCCGCTTTTCTTTACGGCGGCGAGGATCTTGCCCGACGTCTACTTCGCCTGAAGCCGAAAGGCCGGTTGCGCAAGGACGAGTTCTGGGCCCTGCGCGAGGTTTCATTCGCCGCCGGGCGCGGGGAGTGCATCGGAATCATCGGCCCGAACGGCGCCGGCAAGAGCACCCTCCTGAAGCTGGCCAACCGGGATTATCGTCCCGATCGCGGACGGGTGTCCGCGCGCGGGCGGATCAAATCCCTGATCCGGCTCGGCACCGGCTTGCAGCCGCTTTTGACCGGCCGGGAAAACATCTATGTGAAAGGCGCGGAACTTGGATTCAGCAAGCGCGAAACGGACGCGCTAATGGATTGGATCGTGGCTTTCGCCGGGCTGGAGAAGTTTTTGGACACTCCGGTGAAGCACTATTCCGACGGCCTCTACGCACGCCTCGAGATCTCCATCGCCACCTGCGTTCCCATGGATGTTCTGCTTATCGACGAGGTGCTGGCGGTGGGTGACGTGGCCTTTCAGATGCGCTGTCTGGAGCGCCTTGGTGAGCTCAAGCGGGCAGGAACCACCCTGTTGTTCGTGTCCCATTCCGAAATGAACGTCCGCCACATCGCCGATCGCTGCCTGTTGCTGTTCGATGGCGAGGCTCTGGCTTTCGGCGAGCCGGACGCGCTGTTCCTGAAGTATTATGAGGCCGTGGGCTTCGTCAACCGAGTGCTGAAGCCCTTGGGAGCGGCGCCGGAAAGCCCAAGGGATTTCGCCGGCACGGCGACCATCCAAAGGATCGCCCTGGCCGGGCAGGAGCAGGCGGAGGCTGCGCAGGCGCGCACCGGCCGGCCGCTGGAGCTGGCAATCCGCTACTCAGCGGGCGTTGCCGTGGAGCGCGGCACGCTGGTGCTTCAGTTCTGGAGTTCGGCGGGGCTTTTGCTGGGCTCTTTCGACTCCGGAATGAGCGGCGGCGACTTGACGCTCTCCTCGAAGAGCGGCGTGCTATGGGTGAAATTCTCCTGCTTTGGACTGACGCCTGGAACTTACCGAGTGGCGGGCGGCTTCAGGGCGGAGGGGCGCTGGCTTGGATATCGCTCAAACCTGCTGCGCCTGATCGTGATCCAGGGGGAACTCCCCGGCCATCAAGGGCTATTTACGATGGAAGCCGAGGTGTGGGCGGAGAATTCGGAGGCGGGCGGAGGCCGCTGATCAAGCTTCAATCGTTGACAGCCAAATCCTCGGGGAGTGCGATTTCCATCGCAATGGGCAGATGATCCGAGCAGGTGAAATTGAGCACTTGAACGTGTTCCACCTTCAGATCGGAGGTCACCAGGATGTGGTCCAGCATTCGGTGCGGCCGCCAACTGGGAAAGGTCATGATCTCGCAGGCCGGATCGCACAGGCGGGTCGTTCGGGTCAGAAGATTGATTTCGGGCGAATTGGGTTCACAGTTTAAATCGCCCATGACTATGGCATAAGGGAGGTCCTGGATCAGTTCGCTGATGAAGGCGAGTTGCCGAAGCCGGGAGCGCCGTCCCAGCGCGAGGTGCAGGATGCAAACGTACAGGGCCTGATGGCCGGCTTTGCCGAATCGCGCCAGCAGGGCGCCACGGCCCGGCAGGCCCGGCAGTTTATAGTCATGCACCCGATGAGGTCGAATGCGGCTCAAGAGGCCGTTGCTGTGCAAAGCGAGATTGCCAATCCGCCGGTTGACCTGGTTGTACCAGTAGCCAAAACCCGCGTGTTGGGCCAGGTACTGGGTTTGCACGATATGATGGCTCCGGGCGCCGCCACCATCCACTTCCTGCAGTCCCACGATGTCGAAAGGCGTGAGCAGGCGGGCAATGCGGTCGAGGTTGAGAAGACGCCGCCGGGACGGCCAGATGTGCCGCCAGCTTCCGGTGATATAGTCCCGATAACAAGAGGTGTTGAGTCCGGTTTGAATGTTGAAGCTGGCAAGCTTGAGGCGCCGGGCCCGAGCCTCCGGGATTTCGATGGGACCGGGATAGGGAATGGCCTGGCTGGACGGCACCGTCGCGATCTTATGTCGATTGGCGGATGACATCGCCGGCGAAACCGTTTACTGGGTTGATAGCTTGGCTGGGCGCGATTCTTCCTTGATGAGCGCGTTGGTAATTTCGATCATCCGGGGGAAGGATTTAGCCTTGCCTGGGCTGATCACATATTTGCCGTTGACGACCAGGCTAGGCGTCCCCGTGACGCCGTACTTGGCTGCCAGCCCTTCCGCTTGCCTGGTTTTCGCGTCCACGGCGAATGACTTGTACGCCTTGCGGAAATCGGCCTCGGCGACTCCATGATTCTTGAAGAACTGCGCCAAATCGTCTTCCGATTCCAGTGCCTTCTTTTTGTTCTGGATGGTATCGTAGAAATCGGCATGCACTTTGTCGAGCACGCCGAGGGCTTCCGCCGTAAAAAAAGCCCTTGCATGAGCGGCCCAGTGAGCATTGAACACCGCCGGCTGGCGGATGAAGACCACCGACGCGGGTTTGTTCTTGAGCCAGGCGTTTAAATCCGGCTCAAAATGATAACAATGCGGGCAGCCGTACCAGAAAAATTCTATAACTTCGATCTTGCTCGGATCGCCCGTGGGTTGTGGAGGGCTTACCAGGTCGTAATCCACGCCCGGCTTGAATTCCTCGGGCTTTTGCTCGGCAAGGACCGGCATGGACAGAAACAACAAGCCGGCCATAAGCCCTAACAGCGATTTCATCATTATTTATGCGCCTCAGGTCAAGATCATGCTCAGGCGGATTTCTTGCAGGCAGGAAAGCCTCCTTGAGCGACGCTTCCCTCCGCCAAGAGCTATTAAAGAGCTATCAATATGTTCGCTCCGAAATGGAGCCGAATTTTAACCGAAATAACGGCCATAAATCTTCGAATTCCGCGGGTTGCGAAGCTGCTTTAGCAAATATCCTGCGTCGGAATTCACGTCCCGCTCCGTGTTTGTTTCATTTTAGACTGGAAATGTAGTCGGCCACGGCACTGATTTCCTCCTCACTGAGGCGAGCGGCGATCGCGCGCATCATGCCGTTCGGGTCATTACCGCGGGCACCCGTCTTGAAATCTTTCAAGGTCTTTTCTAGATAGGCGGCGTATTGGCCGTTGAACTGCGGAAATAAGGCCTGCGGGTTGCCGTTTCCGTCCGGTCCGTGGCAGCCGGTGCAGGCCGGAACGCCGGTATCCAGATTGCCGGTGAGATAGATCTTCTTGCCGAGCGGGTTGGGCGCACCCTGCTCGACGGTGATCTTCTGCTGGGCATAATAGGCGCTGAGATCGGCTATGTCCGCGTCGGTCAACGGTTCGGCCAAGGCGCTCATGGTGGGATCGGCCCTTTTTTGACTTTTGAAGTCGTGCAGCTGCTTCCCAAGATAGGCGGCGTGCTGGCTTGCAAGCTTGGGGAAGATGGGCGCGCTGCTGTTGCCGTCCACGCCATGGCAGCCGCCGCAGGTTTCGGCCTTTTCCTTTCCCGCCGAGGGGCTGCCCTGGGCAAAACTGAGGGAGGCGCCGCTCATCAGACATAACCAAACCCAAAACCGGATTTTTCCCATTCCCATACCTCGTTGATTGGTCGATTGTTGTCGTTGCGTTGATCTAACGGATTTAATGCTCTCTCTGGAAGAGGGCCGGGACAACGGAATCCAAAATCCGTCACCCGAACTCTTCGCCGGAGCCGGCGCCCAATAGGCTTTGGTATCAGCCGTTGCGAAGGCCCCAAATGACCGCAAGGATCACCCGGTGGAACATCGCCGCCCTGGCGCACTTTCGGGTGCGGCAATCAAATACAGGTAAACTAGAAAAGTCAATTTTTTCGCATAGATCATGCCGTGAATCCTCTTTATCACAAGGCCAGCTTCCTTTCGAGCGTGTCGAATCTCGAGAATGCTCCTTCGGACCACGGATTCGAGGTGGCGTTCGCGGGTCGTTCCAACGCGGGGAAATCCAGCGCCATCAACGTCATCACTCAACAGAAGGCGCTTGCCAGAGTCAGCAAGACACCGGGCCGTACCCAGTTGCTCAATTTCTTCCGCCTGGATGACGAACGGCGGCTGGTAGACTTGCCAGGCTACGGGTATGCGAAGGTGCCGGAAGGTATGCAGACGGCTTGGGGAGCGATGATTGAGGGCTATTTGAGCCGCCGCCGCTCCCTCCGCGGGGTATTCCTGGTGATGGACATCCGCCATCCGCTGACGGACTTTGATCGCCGCATGATCGAATGGTGCAGCCATTGGGACCTCCCTCTGCACATCGCCTTGACCAAGGCCGACAAGCTTAGCCGTGGCGCGGCCCTGGATACCTTGCACAAGGTGGGCGGTAAACTCAGATCGGATTATGGGGGGGCGATTGGGCTGCAATTGTTTTCGGCCCTGAAACGCATCGGGATCGACGAGGCTCATGCCGTGCTGGATGGCTGGCTCGCTTCCGTGCCGCTCGAGATTTCGCGCTAAAAAAACTCCGAAGCAAAAGGGGATGCTTCGGAGCTAGAAGAACCCGGTTGGGGGGAACCGGGATTTGAAACTACTCAAAGGGAGGGAATGAGTAGTTTAGCGCCGTTCCCGACGCTCATCGTTACGACTTCCGCGACCAATTAAAGTTCACCCCTTTATTCCATTTTCGCCAGCCAATTGTCGATGCAGCTCAGCACCGTCGCCGTTTCCTCAGGGCTGGCGAAAAGATGTTCGTGGTGATACCGGTCCATCAGGCACAGCACCTCGTTGGCGAGGTCGAGATGTTGGGTCGCCGCGGCAAAATCCCGCCCTCCCCACGCTGCGGTAATGGGATCGCAGCCTGAATACACCAGCAAGTAGGGAATGGCAAATTCCGCCATTCGGCGGCGGAAGCCGGCGATCTCGCGCTCGACGCCTTTCACGTAGCGTAAAAGGCTGCGCCGAATGATATAGGCATCGCTACGATGGCGTCGCCATTCCTCCTCCCAGTCCGTCAGGTAATCGGGCACCCAGCTTGGCGTGCCTGGCGTGAGCCAAGCTCTCAAGCCCGGCCGCGAGCACAGATTGAACAGGCTGTTCAGGCATAGCGAGACAGGGGCCGCCCAATACCGGCGCCGGGCGCGGACTTCGTCCGGGGAGTTCGCGAGGAATGATCGATTCTCCTCGGCCGCGAACGAAAGCCGAATGAGCGGATTCGCCAGCCGGCCTTGCCAGCCGGGAAGCTCGGAAACCGAGAACGCCGGCCCGAGGAACACGATCCCGCCGATGCGCGGCCGCAGCGCGTCGTCGTCCTGCCGTTCCAGTAGATAGGAGGCCGAGACCAGGGCGCCAAGGCTGTGAGCGAGAATGAATACGGGCTTTCCAGTGCCAAGCCTTTCATCGGAGATGTCGAGCAGACGGCGCAACATTCGATCGAGGCTCCGCCGCATGGGCTCCAGCGAATCCAGAGCCGCCTGCGCCAAGTAGGCATGGCTCGCGTCGTACTCCGTCATTCCTTCGCGGATGGCCTGATCGGCTTCCCGCAGCACGGGATTGGAAAGGCCGTGGGCGGGCAGGTCGAAACCCGCCACCAGATAGCGCCTCGCGAAATGCCGGGCAATCCCGCCATAGCGCCCGATATATTCGTTCATGCCGTGAACCAAGAGCAGACAGGCCGAAGCTTCCGCTGGAGCAGGCGGGGGTAGCAGCCGCAGGAGAGTCGGCGATTCGCCTTCGGACGTTTCCACGGCGATCTCCTCGCCCCAGCGGGGATAGGGCTGTGTGATGCGTTGCCGTTGAGCGCCAATGGATGATAGAGTTTTGAACATGCGTGAAACCCGAAGGAAGTCCTGAGATACCCGTCGCCGGAAGACGAAGCGGCTTGTCTTCCGCGCAAGGAGGCTTTGACGCCGTCGCTGATCCTGCGTTCCCGATCGGTGGGAGCCGGCGTTATACTGGCCCGGCTTGGTTTTTTCCGGAAACAGCCTCCTCATGTCCGACGAACAGCGCTCGATGCTCAAGGCCGCCTTGGTCTTTCTCTTCATTGCCGCGCTGGCGATCTTCTTCCTGAACGGCGGAGACCGCTGGCTGAGCCTCGAATTCATCAAGGGCCACCGCGACCGGCTGCTGGTTTTCACGGAACGCCATTACTTCCCGGCGCTCCTGGCGGCGGCGGCCGTCTACGTCGCCGTCGTCGCTTTCAGCCTTCCCGGCGGGGCACTCCTGTCCCTGGGGATGGGCATGGCTTTCGGCCGCTTCGTGGGCACCCTGGCCACGGTCCTCGCCGCCACCGCCGGAGCTACCCTGGCGTTCTGGGCCGCGCGGTTCGTGTTCGCCGACGCCGTCCGCGCCCGTCTGGCCGCTTATCCGGCGGCGGCCCGGCTCATCGAGGGCTTCCAGGCGGAGGCGTTCCGCTACCTTTTGTTCCTGCGCCTGGTGCCGCTGTTTCCCTTCTGGCTGGTGAATCTGGTTCCGGCCTTCACCAACATCGACACTCGCACTTACGCCTTCGCCACCCTGGTGGGCGTGATCCCGGGCAGCTTCGTGTACGTGAACCTCGGCCAAGCCCTCGGAGACATTGACAGCACCAAGGACCTCCTGTCGGGCGAAGTCATTCTGGGGCTCAGTCTTCTGGGCGTACTGGCGGTGCTGCCGGTCTTCATCAAGACTGATCGAGATCGCTAGAAAGGCCGCGGCAAGCCGGGAACTTATGAACCCTCGGGAACTCCGAATCAAGGCGCGGATTGGAAGCACATCGCTCCCTGACTCAAGATCCGGCGGTTTCCTGGGACCGGCCAGGCTGCGCGCAGCTTTACCCATGGGCGAGCATCATGAACACCCACAAACTCATTACCGTGAACTTTCATCTCTCCGTCTGGCTGTCCATACTCGGGGGGCTTGCCGTATTCAATTTTCCCGACCTCATCGTGCCGGACGAAGAAGGTTTGTTCGGCCCCTTGCGCAACAACCTGCTGATCGCGATCGGCTACCTCGTGCTCAGCCAGATTGGCCTTTGGTACTTTCGTTATCTCCGAGGCAGCCGCTTCGAGGCGCTGTTCATGGCCTATACCTTTCTTATCACCGCCGCCGGCGCCAAGTTTTACGCCGCGATCAATGGCCTGCCGGTGTCCAACCTATTCCTCGCCGGTTTGCTCTATGTGGCGTTATCCCACGGCCTCTATTATTTCGCCGGACGTATTCAGACTGACGAATCGGCCTCCCATGGAGTCTAGCCGGTGGCCCGACTTCGCCCGTTAGGGAAGAGTCTCGGCCGCGAAGAACACCTTGAGCACCGCCGCGAACCAGGACTGGTCCAGCACCCCGGCGCTTTCCCGGGCGCTGTGCATGGCCCACATGGGGCAGCCGCAATCGACGGTGGAAAGGCCGAGCCGGGCGGAGGTCAGGGGGCCAATGGTGGAGCCGCAGCCGAGATCGGTACGGTGGACATAGGTCTGGCAGGGCACGCCCGCTTGCTCGCAGAGGGCTAGGAAGCGCGCTTCGGCCAGGCCATCCGTGGCGTAACGCTGGTTGGCGTTGATCTTCACCGCCGGCCCGCCGTTGACCTTGACGGCATGCAGAGGCTCGTAAGCTTGGGGGAAATTGGGATGATGGGCATGAGCGGCGTCGGCGCTGACCAGGAAACTCCGCGCCAGGGCCTGTTTGTAGGCCGGCGGTTCGAGGCCGGCCGCATGGGCGATGCGCTCCAGGACGTCGCCGAGAAAGCTGCCGTCGGCGCCCTTGTGGCTCTCGCTGCCGACTTCCTCGTGGTCGAAGAAGGCGGCCACCGCGGTGTGCCCGCCGGCTTCCGTCTCCAGCAGCCCCGCGAGCCCCGCATGGCAGGACGAGAGATTGTCGATCTGCCCGTCGGCGACGAATTCCCCGCGGGGTCCCCAGAACGAGCCGGGCTGGGTGTCGTAAACGTTCAGCTCGAAGCTCAGCAGGTCGCCGGGCGCGCAGCCCGCCCGTTCCGCCAACAGGTTTAGAAAAGCGTCCTTCGGCTCGATGGCTTCCTCCAGGCCGGCCAATAGCAAGGGCAATTCGGTCTGCTTGTTGAGCTTCAGGCCCTCCTCATTCACCGTGCGGTTCATGTGTATGGCGAGATTGGGCAGCCGCAGCAAGGGCTGCTCGAAGCGCAGCAGCCGCGCGGCCAGACCGCTTTCCGCCCGGAGATGAACCCGGCCGGCGAGGCTCAGGTCCCGGTCGGTGAAGGTCGCGAGGATCGGCCCGCCGTACACTTCCACCCCCAGCCGCAGCATGCCCTCGGCCGCGTGCGGCGCCTTGGGCTTGAGCCGCAATCCGGGCGAATCGGTGTGAGCGCCGACGATGCGAAAGCCACACTCGGCGGGCGAGTCGTGGCCGACGCGGAACGCGATCAGCGACGAACCGCCGCGGACGGCATAATATTTCCCACCGGGTTCCAAGGTCCAGGCTTCGCTCTCCGCCAGCGGCGCGTAACCGTGCTTTTCAAGCCGCCGCTCAAGGCTCGCGACGGCATGCCAAGGGCTGGGGCTCGCGTCGATGAAGTCGAGGAGATTGTGGGCGTGGTCGCGTTGTTCCGGGGAGATGTTCATGGTCTTTAAGGAGAAATTAGGCTCTAAAGACGGTGGGGTGAAGGCGCATTGTAGCAAGGGGCGCATGAGGGTCCGAGCCGAGAGTTTCGGTCCCGCAAGGAGCTTGCAAGCGAAGGCCGGCCTGTAAAAACCGCTTCTTGCGCGGCGGAAATGGGGACCGACCGCACGGCGCCGGTCATTTCGTTGGCTGCAGTCAGATTTTTCGAGCGACGAGCAGGGCTTGGTTGCGAAAGCCTCGGGTCAAGTCCCCAAGCAAGCCTTCCTCCCGGTAGACCACAGGACGAAGCCCAGCGAACAAAGTCAGCAATTCACCGGGCGCAAGCAGGTAGTCCGGATTGGCGGGCCCCGCCGGCGTGGCCTTTTCAAGGGTATACGTTTGATAGTACAGCAATCCGCCCGGCCGCAAGGCCCCGGTGATCGCGTCCGTCAGGGATCGCTCGAGGAATCGGCTGACCACGACCACATCGAATGCGGCCTTCGGCGGGGGATCGAGCACCACGTCCCGGACCTCGGCGTTGATCGAAAGATTCCATCGATCCGCCCAGGCCTTCAGACGGGCGATGGCCTCCGTGGAGAGGTCGAAGGCACGCGTGGTCAGTCCTTGCCGCGCCAGGCACAAGGCATTGCCGCCGAGGCCAGACGCCAAATCCAGGGCGGTTCCGGCCCGGGGCAGTAAATGGGCGTTTTCCATCAGCACCCGCGCCGGCTCGGGAAGTGTTTCCGGATCGGCGGCACCATAGATACGGTCCCATTTGTCCCTCGCCTCGGCTCCGGGATCGACCATGGCCGTATCCTTCCTCAATTTCTCGCCGAGGCGGCTCGGCTCATTCTCATCGGTCTCCGTTCTCCACTTGAAAGAGTTGCTCCACCGTGGGAATCAGCTTCTTGTCGAGCAGGAACATGATGACGTGATCGCCCTCCTCGATCATGGTGTCGTGATGCACCTGGATCACCTCGTCGCCCCGCACCAAGGCGCCCATGACCACCCCCTGCGGCATCTTGATCTGATCGATGGGAAGGCCCACGACCTTGGATTTTCCGGGCCTGCCGTGAGCGACGGCCTCGATGGCCTCGGCGGTTCCGTGCCGCAAGGAGTAGACTTGCACGATGTCGCCGCGCCGGACATAGCGCAGCAGCGCGCCGATGGTCGCCTGATGCGGCGAAATCACCAAATCGACCTGGGAACTGTCGACGATATCGGCATAGGCCGGCTTGTTGATCAGGCTGATGGTGCGTCGCGCCCCCAAACGCTTCGCCAGCATGGCGGACAGGATATTGGCCTCGTCGTCGTTGGTGATTGCGCAGAAGATGTCGGTGTTCTCGATGTTTTCGTTGAGCAGCAGTTCCTTGTCCGAGGCATCGCCCGCCAGCACCACCGTGTTGGCGAGGTCGCCGGCGATCTTCTCGGCCCGCTTTCGGTCCTTTTCGATCACCTTGACTTGATAACGGTCTTCCAGAGCCAGGGCCACCCGTTTGCCCACGTGGCCGCCGCCGGCGAAAATCAGCCGTTTGTACGGCTTTTCCGATTTTCGAAGTTCGGCCATCACGTCCTTGATTTCCTCCCGCGAGGCCAGAAAGAAAACCTCGTCGCCGTCTTCGATGACGGTTCGGCCGTTGGGTACCACGGGCTGCCCCTTGCGAAAAATCGCCGCGATTCGGGCATGCACGTTGGGCATGTGTTGATGAAGTTCGCGGATTTCGTGCTCGACCAGCGGTCCGCCCTTGACGGCGCAGACCGACACCAGGCGGACCCGCCCCTCGGCGAAATCCAGCACCTGCGAGGCACCGGGATATTCGAGCAGGCTCTCGATGAATTGAGTAATGATCTGCTCGGGGCTGATCACCACGTCGATGGGAATTGTCTCGGGCGCGAAAATGCCCGGGAATACCGTATATTCGATGGCCCGGACGCGGGCGATTTTGCGGGGAATCTTGAACAGAATATCGGCGAGTTGGCAGGCCAACATGTTGGTCTCGTCATCGCTGGTCACGGCGATCAGCATGTCCGCCTCCGCCGCGCCCGCACGCTGCAACACCGTGGGGTGCGCGGCGTTGCCTTGCACCGTTCCGATATCGAAGCGATCCTGCAGGTTTTTCAGCAACGTCGGGTCCTTGTCGATCATGACAATATCGTTGGCTTCGCTCGCCAAACTGGCCAGCACGCTGCTGCCGACCTGACCGGCTCCCAGGATTATTATTTTCATATGATCGCTTTATCGAAACCTTCGCGCATTTTATCAACATCCCCGGCTAATGGCCGCCTTGAGGCTTGAATTCACGCCGAGAAGGCAGTGGAGCTATCTCACCAGGACTATCCAGGGGCTCCAAAATCCCATTAATCTTGCGTTCCAATGGTCATCCGCCCACCGGAAGGAACGGCGACGCTCGTTTCCGCAGGCTTCTCGGGGAGCCGATAAAGGGAGTTTGGAAGGGACGCGGCTTGGTACTGCGCTGGGCTCGAGGGAGCCGCGGGAAGAGAGACTTTTCAATTTCCTTGGGCGAGCCGGATTCTCAACGCTTGTCTTTGAACTTGATTCCCAACGAATTGAGCTTCCGGTAAAGATGCGTGCGTTCCAGGCCGATGGCCGCTGAAAGCCTTGCGACGCTGCCGGCGTACTTTTCCAGATGATATTCGAGGTAAGCCTTCTCGAACCGCTCCCGTGCCTCCTTGAGGGGAAGATCATAGAAATCCGGCTGGCCGGGAGTTTCGCCGGAAGGTTCGGCCAAGGATTCGCCCAAAGCCGCCTTGACTTCCTCCAGGTCTACTTCCTCCCCGCTGCCCAGAATCAAAAGGCGCTGCACCAAATTTTTGAGCTCTCGAATGTTGCCGTGCCAAGGGTAGTGGCGCAGAAAATTCTGCACCGGAACGGGAAACCTGCGGAACGGGAGCTTTTCGCGACTGGCGAAATAGTCCACATAGAACTTGAGCAGTTCCGGGATGTCCTCGCTGTGGTCCCGAAGCGGGGGCACCTTGAGGGTTACGACGTTGACCTGATAGTACAGCTCCCGGCGGAATCGGCCGGCCCTCACTTCCTCTTCCAGGGATTTGCGGGTGGAGGCGACGACCCGCACGTCCACGTGGACCAGTTCGCTGCCACCCACCCGCGAGAACGAATTGGATTCCAGGGCGCTCATCAGGCGTAGCTGGGTTTCCTCCTCCATGTCGGCCACTTCGTCGAGGAACAGCGTGCCTCCGTGCGCCTGCTCCAACAGGCCGTATTGAACATGATTGCCGTCGGCGCGGCCAAAAAATTCCACCGCCGAAAATTGCGGCGCGATGGTGCCGACCCCCACGTCCACAAAGGGACCATCGCGGCGCGGGCTGTTAGCGTGTAGGTAGCGCGCCAGAGTTTCCTTGCCCGAGCCCGCCTCGCCCACGAACAAAACCCGTGCGTCATGCTGCGCCAGCCGCTTGACCTGATCGCGCAAAAGCTCGATCGCCGGGCTCCGGCCCACCGGTTCAACCGGAATATCCACTCGCCGCCTGAGCCCGATGTTTTCCCGCTTGAGTCGCGCGTTCTCCAGGGCCCGCTCCACCGTGACCAGAAGCTTGGCCATGGACAGAGGTTTTTCGAGAAAGTCGTAGGCGCCGAGCCGAGTGGCCTCGACGGCGGTTTCCACCGTCGCATGGCCCGACATCATGATGACGGGACACAAGGCATCCTCCTGCAGCCAATCCTTGAGCAAGGTGATGCCGTCCTCGTCCGGCATCCAGATGTCGAGTAGGATCAAATCGGGCCTGCGCTCGGCCCTCAGCTTTCGCGCCGTCCCGGCGCTTTCGGCCGCCTGAACGTCGTAGTCCTCGTCTTCCAGGATTTCCTGCAACAACTGGCGGATGTCCGGTTCGTCGTCCACCACCAGGATATTGGCTTTATTCATTCACGACACCTCTGTCCCTGTCTACGCCGCCGCCGTTTGGGCCACCACCGGCAGACGAATCACGAAACCCGCTCCCTCCCGATAACCCATATCCAGCCGAATGCTTCCCCCATGTTCTTCGACAATTTTTTTGACAATCGCGAGGCCCAATCCCGTCCCTTTGGCTTTGGTCGTGACATAGGGCTCGAAAATACGATCGGCCTGTTCGGCGGGAATGCCGGGCCCGTTGTCACAAAGACGAATTTCCACGAATTGATGGCGGTTTTCTTCCACGAAACGGGTCCTGATCCGCATTTTACCCGACCCGTCGGACACCACCGCTTCCTGCGAGTTCTTGATGAGATTATGGAGGACCTGCCGAATTTTGACCGGGTCCACGAACACCGGAGGCAGATCGTCGGCGAGGGACAGCTCGAATTCCAGGCCGCTCTGAGGCGGATAAAGCCCGACGACCTCTTCCATCAGGGCGTTGATGTTTAGCTGCTGCAAGTGAATGATCGATGGCTTGGCGTATTCGGCGAAGGCGTTGACCATGGTCTTCATGGCTTCCACCTGTTGGACGATGGTCCGCGTGGCGCGGTCCAGGACTTCCGCCTCGGGACTTTCAAGGCTCTTGGACAGCTTGTGCTTGAGCCGCTCGGCCGAGAGCTGGATCGGCGTCAGCGGATTCTTGATCTCATGGGCCAGGCGGCGGGCGACCTCGCTCCAGGCCGCGGTTCTCTGGGCCTGGATCAACGCGGTCACGTCGTCGATCACCATGACCGCTCCCTGCCATTCCCCGTCGGAGCTGAACAAGGGCGTTCCGCGGCAAAACAGATCCTGGCGACCGGCGGGCCCCAGGAATTGAATCTCCTGCTGCCAGGCGCCATCAACTCCGCGAAGATGGCCTTCCACCGTTTCCATCAAATCGGAAAGATGGGGATAGGCTCCGATCAGCACCGGCAGGGGCCAGCCGACATAGGGCTGGAATTCCGCGTGCAGGATGGCGGTCGCGGCCTCGTTGGCGGTCAAAAGCCGCATGGAATCATCGAAGCTGAGCACGCCCGAGGAAAGATGGGCCAATACCGTTTCGAGGTAGGCCCGCTGGCGCTCGACTTCCTGCCTTGAGCGTTGCGCCTCGTCCCGCGCCTGGGCGATTTTCTCGGTCATGGCGTTGAAGGATTCCACCAGGAAACCCAGTTCGTCGCGCCGCTGGACCGGCAGGCGCTTCTCGTAGTTTCCTTCCGCCACGGCCTGGGTGCCCAGGGCCAGATGGCGGACCGGCTCGACGATCCGTCGAATGCTCAGAAACGCCGCCCAGAGCGCGGCCATCAGGCTCAAAAAGAGCACCAGCGACAAGGTGAGGGCGAAGGTCAGTTTCAGCGAGCCGCGCAGGAAGGTTAGTTCCTTGTAGTGCACGTAGGCCGATTCGACGGTCTCGGCCAGTTGAGAAAGGCGGATGGGCACCGGATAAATGGCCTGCAGAAACAGGGTGTCGTCGCCGGCGATGGCGGCAACGGTCCTGATTTGCAAGCCCTCGGCGGCCGCCGGCTCCAGCCCCACATAGGATTTGCCTTGGCGGACCCGCAGCAGGATGCCGATTTCGGGAAGATCCGGAATGATCGTGCCCGCTTGGGAGCCGCTGAAGGCGACGATCCGGCCTTGGCGAGAAAAGATGGTCATCTCGCTGTCGTCGGAGATCTCCCGCAGTTCGCCGAGCCGAATGGCGAGGAGCGACACCGGGGCGTCCGCCAGATCCTCGGCCATATGCTCCGTCTGCCTCAAGAGGCCGCGCATACGCTCGTCCAAGGCCACTTGGCCGAGCTGCAGGGCATCCTCTAGAGCCTGGTCGATCCGCACGTCGAACCAGCTATCGATGCTCTGCTCCAGAAACTGCATGGAGTAATAAAAGACGATGGACGCCGGCGCGAGGGACAGCAGGCTGAAGAGGAAAACCATTCGGGTCGTGAGGGCAGAGCCCGCCGCCTTTTTCTTGAGCTGCTTGAACAGCCAATAGGCATTGGCCACGACCAGGCCCAGCAACAGCACCGATCCTAGGGCATTGATCAATACCAGCCAGGAATACATCTTGCCCAGCTCGGAGGCGTCCTGGGTGGCCGTGCTCATGAGGTGCAGCGAGATCAATACGCCCAAGAACAGGGCGATTATGGTGAGGCTGACCGGGGGCCTTAATCGACGATGCGCCATCTGAACAAGGGACTGCTGAGATACCAACTCGGCGATACGTAAGCCACGGGGCGAAGGGGCAGCGGCAAGGCCTCAATATCCAAGCTCACCGACAGACTCGCCCAATATTCCTTATCCTTTTCCAAACTGCCCACGGGTACGGTCCGCCAGCCGCGAATTTCGCCCAAAGCGTCGAGCATCGCCGAGAAACTGGCGAAACTCTGAGGGATTCCGCTGGTTTCGTGAACGATTTGGAAGGACTTGGCCAGCGGATGATAACGAATCAGGAATCGGCGGGTTTCGCTCAGAATCGTCTCGTCCAGCCAGTAATCGCGATGGCGCATGACCTTGAAGCGGACCTTCAGGGTTAACGGAACGCCGTGTTCCAGGGCGTCGATGGCGGGTTCGCTGAATTGATAATCCACATCGGCGTTCAGAACATAGCTTTCGCCGATCGGAATTAGCTCCGCCCGTTCAATGAGAAAGCCATAATCGCCGCTCCGGGCCGGAAAGGCAAAGAGCAGCAGCAAAAGAAGGAACCAACGGCTCAGATGCACGGAGACAGTTTCTCCACTCGAGCATAATAGAAACCGTCCATGTCCTTATCGCCCATCAAAATCTGGCGGCCATGATTGGCCGCCGTTCCCCAGTCCGCCTCGATGGGAAGTTCGCGCGCATCCCCGTGAGACTTCAGAAATTCGTCGATTTGGGCTTCATTTTCCCGCCGTAGAACCGAGCAGGTCACGTACAACAGTTGTCCGCCCGGCACTAGCAAAGGCCAGGCCGCCTCCAGTATTCGGCGCTGCAAATCCGTGAGTTCGACCACGTCCGAGGGGTGTCTCAGAACCTTGATGTCCGGGTGGCGCCGTATCACTCCCGTAGCGGAACAAGGGGCGTCCACCAGGATCCGATCGAAGCCGTGGCCATCCCACCAGGTCTCCGGCCGTGTCGCGTCCGCGGTGAGGACCGTCGCCTGCAGGGCCGCGCGGGCGAGATTTGCCTGAATCTTCGCGGTCCGTTCGGGCGCGATATCCACGGCCACCAGTTCCCGCAATTCCGGGCAATCCTCCAGGATGTGCGCGGCCTTGCCGCCCGGCGCCGCGCAGACGTCCAACACCCGCTGGCCGACGGACAGGTTCAGCAGAGGGGCCGCCAGCTGAGCCGCCGTGTCCTGGACGGAGACGACGCCCTCCGCGAAGCCCGGCAGCCTCTCGACCGGAACCGGGGTCTCGACGATGATCGCCGTGTCGCAAGCCTCCGAGGGGCGAGCCTTCAGGCCAGCCGCCTCGATCCTCGCGAGATAAGCCTCTCGGGTCGTCCGCCGCCGGTTCACCCGCAGAGCCAGAGGCGGAGCTTCGTTGTTTCGGTTTAAAAGCTCGGCGTAGCGCGCGGGCCAGTCCTGCCTCATCCAGTCGATCAGCCAGAGGGGATGGGCCAGGGCGGCCACTTCGCTGGCCTCGGCCCTCGCCTCGAGCCGAATCTGCTCCCGTTGATACGAGCGCAGCACGCCATTCAGCAAGGGTTTCGCCCAGCCTCTCGGGCCCGCCGCCGCGACCGTCTCGGCCACGGCCGCATGGGGCTTGACCCGCGTATAGTTGAGCTGGTAAAGACCAAGCAGCGCCAGCATACGGACTTCGAGGTCCTTGATCGGTTTTCTCGTCAGGGCCGTAAGTATATGATCGAGACGCCAGTACCAGCGCAACACGCCATAACACAAGGCCTGCACGAAAGCGCGGTCGTTTTCGTGGGGAATTTTCGGCAGGAAAGACTCTAGCGCCTGCGTCAGGATTTTCCCCTCGCCCACCACTTGGGCCAGGATGCTGGCCGCGACGGAACGGCTGTTCAAGTGCGCCATCCCAAGCGCACCGATCGGGCGGGGTAGGCATTCAGGAAATCCTGCGCCGAGATCCGCTTGCCGCCAGGCAGTTGCACTTCCAGAAGCCGCAGCGCGCCGCGCCCGGTCGCCACATCCAGGGTCTTGTCGCGATCCAACACCGCGCCGGGTTCGGCCGTCACCGGCTCGTCCAGCGCCTTTGCCCGCCAAATCCGCAGCGTGGCTTCTCCATAACCGGTTTCCGCCACCGGCCAAGGGTTGAAAGCCCGCACCTGCCGCTCCAGCTCGATCGCTGGCTTCGACCAGTCGAGGGGCGCTTCGTCCTTCTCTAGCTTGGCGGCGTAGGTCGCCTGGGATTCGTCTTGGGGCTCCGCCTGGACGGCACCCGACTCCAGGCTCGGTAGGATCTCCTCGAATGCCTCGGCCCCCAGCCGGGAAAGCCGGTCGTGAAGCTCGCCGGCGGTTTCCGACTCGCCGATCCGGCAACTTTTCTTGTGCAGCATGGGGCCTGCATCGAGACGCGGCTCTATGCGCATGATGGTGATTCCGGTCAATTCGTCGCCAGCCAGAATGGCCCGCTGGATCGGCGCGGCGCCGCGCCAGCGCGGCAGCAAGGAGGCGTGAATGTTGATACAGCCGAGTCGAGGAATGTCCAGCACCGCCTTGGGCAAGATCAGGCCATAGGCGGCCACCAGCAGCAGATCGGGAGTCAGGGAGCGGAGCCGTTCCTGCTCCGCCGGATCTTTCAGGCTGGTCGGCTGAAAGACCGGAACTCCGTGCTTTTCGGCCAGCTGCTTTACCGGACTGGCAGTGGGCTTCCGCCCCCGCCCCGCCGGTCGGTCCGGCTGGGTATAAACCGCGGCAATGTCGTGCGATCCGTCCAGCAGCATCGCGAGCGGCGGCACCGCAAATTCTGGAGTCCCGGCAAAGACGATTCTCATGGCTGTTCGCTGGTTTCGATTCCCGCTCCGGCCTGCCCGGCGAGCGGTGCGGAGGAAGTGGAAGGAGAGCTTTCCCCCTCTCCCTGCCGACCGGCTAGCAAGGGGCGAGGGGAGGAAGATAGTTCGTCGCGCTGCGCATCCAGCCACCTTTCCGTCAGTGGACGCGGATCAGGGCTCTCGAAGGTCTCGCCTCGAGCGGCCCGGCGCCGTACCGAACCATAGTAAGCTGTAGAGGTACGCTGAGCATCGCGGGACGGAGCCGGACGGCCCAGCGGATTCCTCACGAAGTTCTAGATGGCCGCCTGAGCTTTTTGGGCTTCTTGGGCCGCTCGCTGGCGCTGTTCCTTCTTGAGCTTTTTACGAACCCACTGCCGTTTCAGAGGCGAGAGATAGTCGACGAAGAGCTTGCCGTCCAGGTGATCGATCTCGTGTTGGACGCATACGGCGAGCAAGCCCTCGGCCTCCAGTTCAAAAGGATTGCCGTCGCGGTCCAGCGCGCTCACCTTGATCTTTTGAGCGCGTCCCACCTTTTCGAACACGCCGGGCACTGACAGGCAGCCTTCGTCCATCTCCTCGGAACCTTGTTTGTCCCGAAGCTCCGGATTGATGAGGCAAAGCGGCGCGTTTTTCTCCTCGGAGATGTCGATCACGATCACCCGCTTTTGGACATTGACCTGAGTCGCGGCCAAACCCACGCCGGGAGCGGCGTACATAGTCTCCAACATATCGTCGATCAGGCGTTTGAGAGGCTCGTCGACGGTCTCCACGGGCGCGGCTTTCTTGCGCAAGCGCTCATCGGGAAACTCGAGAATCGTTAACACTGCCATGATTGTTTACCACAGGCCCAGGAATCGAAGTACATGGAATTCTAGCGAAATCAAGCTAGACTTTGAATGCTGTTTTTCAAAGACCCGAAAACCTCCCCAAAGTTGCGCGCGGCCTCGAGCGAGGCGGATAGTGTGCTGGAAGTCGTTTTAGACTTCCCTATGTAAGGTTGTAGCCGTTCTAAACGAACCGGATGAAGCATGCGGCGCATTATTTTCAGCGCACTTCTGTGGCTGTCCGCCACCCTGGCCCCGGCCGGCGGGATCGAGCTTAATCCCACTCGCCCGGACCGCTATACCGTCGTCAAAGGCGATACGTTGTGGGACATCGCCGGTCGATTCCTTAGCCGGCCTTGGCAATGGCCCGAGATTTGGCACGACAATCCTCAAATCGAAAATCCGCATCTCATCTATCCCGGCGACCTCATTGCCTTGAGCTTGGTGAACGGTCGCCCGCGCCTGCAGGTGGAGTCCCCGTCGGAACCCAGGCTCAGCCCCCACATCCGCAGCAGCCCCCTGGAAGCCGCCGTCCCCACCATTCCGACGAAAGCCATCCGCCCGTTCTTGAGCCGTCCGCAAGTGGTGGACACCGCCACCCTAGGCAAAGCGCCCTACGTCGTCGCTTTGGCCGACGAACACATCGTGGGCGGTGCCGGCAACCGAATTTACGCAAGATCCATCGAGCCCGGCGCGTCCCTCGCCCATACCGTCTTCCGCATCGGAAAGCCTTATCGCGATGCGGGCACCGGCGAAATTCTCGGCCACGAGGCGATTTATGTGGGCGATGCCCAATTAGAACAGGCCGGCGACCCCGCGACGCTGCTACTTACCCAAACGGCCGAGGAGACCCGGATCGGCGACCGCCTGCTGCCGTTCGAGCCCGAACCGATCAGAATCCATTTCCAGCCTCATGCCCCCAAGACGTTGATACGCGGCCATATCATCAGCGTCTTGGGCGGCGTGTCGCAAATCGGCCAGTACTCGGTCGTGGCTCTCGACAAGGGAACCGTCGATGGGCTCGAAACGGGGCATGTCCTGCAAATCTGGCAAAAAGTGCCGAAGGTTCGGGATATCGTCGGGAGTAGGTATGGGGAAGCCGTCGCCCTACCGGAGCAGAAGGCCGGCCTACTGATGGTGTTCCGCCCCTTCGAGCGGGTCAGTTATGCGTTGGTCATGCAGGCTACCCGCTTCGTGCATGTTTTCGACAGCGTTCAAACGCCTTGATTTCGACTGAGTCCGGCGCTTCTGAGGATCTCCGTTTCTGGCTGGCGCTGCACCGGACGCCGCTGATCGGAAGCCGTCGCTTCGCCGCCCTGCTGGCGCGGTTCGGCACGCCGCGGGCCGTTTTCGAAGCGGGCCCTGGCGAGTGGCTGGCGCTTGGGCTCGCGGAAGCCACCCTGGCGTTTTTCCGCGATCCCGACTGGCGGGCCGTCGAGGGCGATCTCAAATGGCTGGAGGGTGCCGGACGCCACTGCCTGACCCTAGTCCATCCACATTATCCCCCCTTGCTCCATGAGATCGCCGACCCGCCAGCCCTTCTGTTCGTCGAAGGCGATCCGAGAATCCTCTCGTTTCGCCATATCGCCCTCGTCGGAAGCCGCAATCCGTCCCCGACGGGGCTTAAGGCCGCCCGCGACTTCGCCGAGGCATTGGTTTCCGCCGGGTTCGGCATCGTGAGTGGCCTGGCTCTCGGCATTGATGCCGCCGCGCATCGGGGTGCTCTCGACGGCGGCGGCATTACTGCGGCCGTTGCCGGGTCCGGTCCCGATCGAATTTATCCGCGTCAGCATCGGACGCTCGCTGCCGAGATCGTTGCCGGGGGAGGCACGCTGGTTTCCGAATTTCCGCCGGGCACCGAGCCCAAGGCCGGACACTTTCCGCGCCGCAACCGCATCATCAGCGGCCTGTCGCTCGGAACCCTGGTCGTGGAAGCGGCCGCCCGTTCCGGCTCGCTCATCACCGCGCGTCTCGCGGTCGAGCAGAACCGGGACGTGTTCGCCGTGCCGGGATCCATCTACAGCCCTCTCGCGCGGGGCTGCAACGAACTGATCCAGCAGGGCGCCAAGCTGGTGCAGAGCGTGGCCGATATCGTCGAGGAATTCGAGCCGCGGGTCGCGGTCGAAATCGAACATGGACCTGCGAAGGTTCGGCCCGAGAGGGAATCTGCTCATTTGGCGCTCTTGAAATATATTGCGTATGACCCAACGTCCGTGGATACTCTAATTGCGGCCACGGGAAATTCGGCGGAAATCATTACTTCCCAACTGCTTCTTCTGGAACTGGAGGGCTATATCGCCTCCACTCCAGGAGGCGCCTATGTCCGGATCACATGAATGCCGCCGCAGCATCAACGCGCGAGACCCTAGATGAAAGAAAACGTATTTGACGTGCTGATCTATCTCTTCGAGAACTATATGGATGGCGATGTGGACTTGACGCCCGATCCCGATATGATCCGCACCGAGCTGCAGGAAGCGGGTTTTCCCCAGCCCGAAATCAACAAAGCCTTCGAATGGCTGGAGTCATTGACCGAGCAGCAGGCCATCAAGCCGCTGTCCTCGCCCGCGTTTCGGATATTTTCGAGCCAGGAAATGTCGAAGCTCGACCCCGAATGCCGCGGCCTGCTGATGTTTTTGGAGCAAAGCGGCATTCTGACGCCGACCAGTCGCGAACTGGTCATCGACCGTGTCATGGCGTTCAGCGAGGAAAGCATCTCGCTGGAAAACCTCAAATGGGTGATTCTCATGGTGCTGTTCAGCCAGCCCAACGAGGAAATCGCCTTCGCGCGCATGGAAAACTTGATTTACGAAAGCCTGCCCACTTATCTGCATTGACATAGCGCCGTTCGCCTCTACTCTAAAAAAGTAGGAGGAATATTCGCTTAACCGAGCAATCTCTCCCGTCGAAGCGTGCCGTCTTTCCCTGCCCCGGGAGATCTTCGGGGCGCGGCCGGGGAGAGTGAGCGCTTGATTCACCAGAAGCTGCCTTAGTTAGATGAGCCACAATCTCGTTATCGTCGAATCACCGGCCAAGGCCAAAACCATCGAAAAGTATTTGGGTAAGGACTTTCAGGTCTACGCCTCCTACGGCCATGTGCGAGATCTGGTCCCCAAGGAGGGTGCGGTCGATCCGGACAAGGATTTTTCGATGAAATACGAAATCATCGAAAAGAACGAGAAGCATGTTCAGTCCATCACCAAGGCCGCGCAGAAGGCCGGCGCCCTATTTCTCGCGACCGACCCGGATCGGGAAGGCGAGGCGATTTCGTGGCACATTTGCGAAATTCTGAAGCAACGCAATATTCTCGATAAAAAGCCGGTCCATCGCGTGGTGTTCCATGAAATCACCAAGCGCGCCGTCACCGAGGCCATCGCCAATCCCAAGGCGCTGTCGACCGATCTCATCAATGCCCAGCAGGCGCGGCGGGCGCTCGATTATCTGGTCGGCTTCAAGCTGTCGCCGCTCTTGTGGAAGAAAATTCGTCGGGGACTCTCGGCCGGCCGGGTGCAGAGCCCGGCCTTGCGGATGATCGTCGAGCGCGAAATTGAAATCGAGAATTTCGTAATCCGAGAATACTGGACGATCGAGGCCGAAGCCGTCACCGAAGGCCAGAATTTCCGCGCCCGGCTGACCCACCTCGACGGCGCCAAGCTGGATCAGTTCAGCATTACCACCGAGAGCCAGGCCACTGAGGCTCGGGAAGGGCTGATCGCCGCGGCCGGTGGCAGGCTCCGGGTCCTAAAGGTCGAGGAAAAGGAGCGCAAGCGCAATCCGGCCGCGCCTTTTACCACCTCCACCCTGCAACAGGAGGCGGCCCGCAAGCTCGGCTTCACGACCAAGCGCACCATGACCATCGCGCAGCAGCTCTACGAGGGCATCGATCTTGGCGGCGAGAGCGTCGGGCTCATCACCTACATGCGTACCGATTCGGTCAACCTGGCCGACGAGGCGGTTCGGGAGCTTCGCGAGCTCATCGCGGCGCGGTTCGGCAAGGATAATCTTCCCGGCCGGCCGCCGCAGTACAAGACCAAGAGCAAGAACGCCCAGGAAGCCCACGAGGCCATCCGGCCCACCTCGGCGTTTCGGCTGCCCGAACAGGTGAAATCTCGCCTCAGCGCCGATCAGTACAAGCTGTACAACCTGATCTGGAAACGCACCGTCGCCTGCCAGATGATTCACGCCACCATCAACACGGTATCCGTTGATCTCGGCTGCGGCGAGAAGGGGATTTTCCGGGCGACCGGCTCGACCGTCATCCATCCGGGCTTCATGAGCGTTTACCTCGAAGGCAAGGACGACGTGCCCGCGGAAGACGAGGGCGGCTATCTCCCGGCGCTTCGGGAGGGGCAGTGGGTCGACCTGATCGATATCATCCCGGCCCAGCATTTTACCGAGCCGCCTCCCCGCTATACCGAGGCCAGCCTGGTCAAGGCCCTGGAGGAATACGGCATCGGCCGTCCGTCCACCTACGCGGCGATCATTTCCACCCTGCAGCAGCGGCATTACGCGGAACTGGAAAACAAGCGCTTCCGTCCGACCGATGTGGGGCGGATCGTCAATAAATTCCTGACCGAGCATTTCACCCGGTACGTCGATTACAACTTTACCGCCCATTTGGAGGACGATCTCGACGCCGTCTCGCGGGGTGAAAAAAACTGGATTCCGCTGATGCGTGAATTCTGGGATCCGTTCAAAACGCTCATCGAGACCAAGGACGAGAGTCTAAGACGGGCCGATGTCACCCACGAGCAACTGGACGAAGCCTGCCCCGAATGCGGCGGCAAGCTTTCCATTCGGCTCGGGCGCAATGGCCGCTTTGTCGGCTGCACCAATTATCCCGAATGCAAATACACCCGGAGCCTCAAGGAAGACGCTCCCCAGGCGGCTCCGGAGCTCGTGGAGGGCAAAACCTGTCCCAAATGCGGATCGGCGCTGGTCATCAAGAGCGGCCGTTTCGGCAAGTTCATCGGTTGCACCGCCTATCCGGGCTGCAAGCACATCGAGCCTCTGGAAAAGCCGGAGGATACGGGCGTGGCCTGTCCGGAGTGCCGCAAGGGCAGCCTCATCAAGCGCAAGTCTCGGTTCGGCAAGCTGTTTTACTCCTGCTCCACGTATCCGGCCTGCAATTACGCGGTGTGGAACCCGCCCCTCGCGGAGCCCTGTCCGAATTGCGCCTGGCCGGTCCTCACGCTCAAGATGACCAAGCGGCGTGGCGCCGAGAAGGTCTGCCCGCGCAAGGAATGCGGCTACGCAGAGCCGTACGAAGGCGCTGCGCTGGCCCAGTCGGCCTCTTGAGCGGAGTCAGGGAGCATCCTTGCTTTCCGCGTTTCAGCTGGCCCTGGCCGAGCGGCATTTGCGTCGCGGCGGGATCATCGCCTATCCCACGGAAGGGGTGTTCGGCCTCGGCTGCGATCCGCTGTCTCACGCGGCGATTGAGCGCTTGCTGGCGTTGAAGGGGCGTTCGGCGGGCAAGGGCTTTATCCTGATCGCCGCCGATTTCGCTCAGATCGAGCCTTATCTCCGGTTGGAAACGGCCGAACTCCGCGCCCGTCTGGCCGCCACCTGGCCGGGACCCGTCACCTGGGTGGCGCCCGCCGCGGAGTGGGTCCCCAATTGGCTGAGCGGCGGGCGCAAGACCATCGCGGTCCGGGTCACCGCCCATCCGGTCGCCGCCGCCCTATGTCGGCAATTCGGCGGCTCCCTAGTTTCCACCAGCGCCAATCGCACCGGCAAGCGGCCGGCCCGGACGCCACTCGCGGTCCGCAAGCATTTCAGCCGCGACGAGGTCTTGCTGATTTCCGGCCGGGTAGGGGGCTCCGGCGGGCCCACGGCCATTTACGAGGCCTTGAGCGGAAAGCGTCTCCGTTAAGAGCCTTTCAGCCAAAATCCTGTTTTGCTTGACACATCGACGTCTCATCCCTAGCATTCGGGCGTTTTGCAGGTGTCGCGACGGCTTTTCCACGGTTCGGGATTTTTTTGAAGACAGTAGCCATTTCTCCTCAGATGAATTCGATCGCATCCAGCCCGGCGTTGGGGTTCGCCGATATTCGCCGCCTGGTGGAAGCGGAAATCGCCGCGGTCGATCGGCTGATCCTGCACGAACTTAGTTCCGACGTGGTGCTCATCAATCAGATCGGCCATTACATCGTCAACAGCGGCGGCAAACGGCTACGGCCCATGCTCTTGCTGCTGGCCGCCAAGGCCTTGAACTATGGCGACCAACAGCATATTACCCTCGCGGCCGTCATCGAATTCATCCACACCGCCACCCTGCTTCACGACGACGTGGTCGACGAATCGACGCTCCGGCGGGGGCAGAATACCGCGAACACCTTGTGGGGCAATTCGGCCAGTGTGCTGGTGGGAGATTATCTCTATTCCCGCTCCTTCGAATTGATGGTCAGCGTGCAGAACCTCAGGATCATGGAAATCCTTTCCCGCACCACGACGGCCATCGCCGAGGGCGAGGTGCTGCAACTCCTTAACTGCAACAATCCGGCAACCAGCGAACAGAGATACCTGGAAGTGATTTCCCGGAAGACGGCCATCCTGTTCAGCGCCGCGGCCCAGCTCTCGGCCGTGCTCGCAGGCGCCGCGGAACCCATGGAGGCGGCGCTCAGGGATTATGGATTGCATCTCGGCATCGCGTTCCAGCTTATCGATGACGCCCTCGATTACCAGGCCGACCCGGACGAATTAGGCAAGAATCTCGGCGACGATCTGGCGGAAGGAAAGCCCACGCTGCCGCTCATCTACGCCATCGAACGCAGCACCGAATCGCAGAGCACCATCCTGCGCAACGCCATCGAAAACGGCAGCCGCGAGGCATTCCGCGAAGTCTACGAGATCGTTGAATCTACCGACGCGATCGCGTACACTTCAGGGCGCGCGGTGCAGGAAGCCAACAAGGCGATCGAAGCCTTATCCTCTCTTCCCGCCTCGGAATTCAAGGAAGCCCTCGTCAATCTCGCCCGCTTATCGGTCGAGCGCCGTTACTAAGAAATCCGTTCTTCGGGGTGTAGCTCAGCCTGGTAGAGCACTGCTTTCGGGAGGCAGTGGCCGGAGGTTCGAATCCTCTCACCCCGACCATTCCGGCAAAGACTTACCTTAAGCCCCCACATCGCCGCGGGGCCGCCTTTCGCATCAATTCCCTTTTAGCCTAGCCTCCGCTGGCGTCCCAACGTAGTCACATGGATCAAACGGGTCGATGAATCAATCCCCTCGGCCGCATGACGAGCGGTTCGCCGAGGGGCGCTGCGCCAGTGAGATCGGCTTTTTATAGCTCCCATGACTTAAGTCAAGGAAATCGCCGGCTGGATCAATAGTCAGGCGGCGCCAGCCGGCGGACCAAATCGTCCCAGGCGATGGCGACACCGGGCAGCACGCCGACCGGCGTGTGGCCCGAAAGCTCGTACACGTCCGGCTTGCCGAATTGGCCCTCCGCCAGGCGGTACACGGTGAGGACGCGGTCGGCGGGATGCACCAGCCAGTATTCCAGAACCCCGGCGCGCTCGTAGACCCGGCGCTTGAGCAGTTGATCGTGGCTGGCGGTCGCGGGAGACAGCACCTCCACCACCAAATCCGGCGCTCCGCGCACCCCGCGCCGGTCCAGCTTGGACCCGTCGCAGACCACCAGCACATCCGGCTGCACCACCGTGTCGATACGCTCGTCCGCCTCGCCGGCTTTCGGCAACCGCACGTCCACCGGGGCGATAAAGGCCCGGCAGGGCTTGCCTTCTAGGGCGCGCCTGAGCTGAAAGTAAATCTCCCCGGCGATGTCCTGGTGATCGAGCGTGGGCGCCGGGGCCATGAGATAGGCCACCCCGTCGATCAGCTCGGAGCGGACATCTTCCGGCCAGGTCAGATAGTCGGCGTAGGTGTGATAGTCGTGATCGCGTCGCGCCAGGCCCATAGGAATTCTCCCCGAAATACGGACTCCACCATTTTAACCTGCTTGACGTGGCAGGGTACTTGGGGCGCTCCAGGAATCCTGCCCCGCGGCGGGAGGCGTGTGTTTTTTGCGGCCGCGTCGCCTCAAGCCCAAGTCCTGTAAGTCGGAGTAAAGAGAAGTGAACCCCAAGATTTCAGAAGCCCGGATTGCCCTGGACTTCCAATCCCCATCGTCTTGATCTGCACCCCGATTCGCCGAATAACCGTACAATTTGCTTTTCTTACTTCCTTACTTTTAGAGCTTGCTTTTAGAGAGACCCATGCTGGCCAAGCGCACCGCCAAGACCCAGCTCATCCCGCCTAAAGCCATCGTGCAAACGGTGGGCAGCGCCGAATACTTTGACGTTTCCGTCGAAAACGGACGCATCGTACCGACTCTGGCGCGGTTGCAGCGCGTCGACGCCGTGCGCGCCAAGCTCGCGGAACTCAACCTCACCGAGAAGGACCTGGAGGAAGCCATCGCTTGGGCGCGCCAGCCGCGATGACGCCGCCCTGCGTGGTTCTCGATACCCATTGCGTGTTATCGGCGCCGCTTTTCGCCCAGGGGAGGCTGGTCTGGCTCCGCGAGGGTTGGCGGACCGGGCAATTCATTCCCCCTGGCTAGCCGGGAAACGGTCGGCGAACTCATCCGCGTCCTGGAAAACCTGGCGCGGGATTTCGCCACCTGCCGGTTCGGCCCGCCCGTGATCGAGGTCGAAATGCTGGACAGCGAACGCCTGCGCATGGAGCGGCGGGATTCGCCCGATGCTTGGATGAAGGTCGAGGGGTTGCGGGGCGTGGAACCCGAGCGGAACGCAGGGTTCGTGGGGTTCCGGCATTCGCGGTCATGGCGAAGTCCAAAGCTCGGCGAGATGGATGCTGATGGCATCGAAGGGAGCGATGGAGACTCGATCATCGTCCCGGAACAGGCCGAGCGGGACCCAGGATTCCCGATCCAGCGCGAAGGCTTCCAGCGTTCGCGCCTTGGGATCGACCAGCCAGGCGAATCGCACGCCGTAGCGGGCATACAGCGGCATCTTCTCTTCCCGGTCCTTGCTCTTGGTCGCCGGGGAGAAGACCTCGCAAATCCAGTCCGGCGCCACCTGGATTTTGTGGCCTTCCGGCGGAACCGGCATCCGCTCGCGGCGCCAGCCGGCCAAGTCCGGCACGGCGACTTCGACGTCCAGAACGAAATGGACCTCGGGTTCATCGATGATCCACCAACCCCCCGGAACGCCACGTCCGCGATGATAGGCGGAACCGATGTCCATGCCGAGGCGCGAACTCGCCAAGGCATGGGGCCAGGCGGGCCGGGGCTGGGTATGCAATTGGCCGTTGATGATCTCGCCGGTCAGACCCTCCGGCAGAGCTTCCAATTGTTCGTATAAGGAAAGTTTCCTGGCGATCCTGGAATTCATGATGAATCCTCGGGGTTGGATCTCTGTTTAAGGAGGCTAAGTCCGGGAATGGCCGGTGTCAACCCTCGGTACGAGGACGAGCCCCCGGCGCTCGCGTCGTGTGGCGGATGGCTGCCTTCGCTGGCATTTTTTCTGCCTTTCGTCGAAACCGTTCCCGTCCTCGATTGCCCCGCCGAGCTACCCGAGCTTTCCGATCCCGACGACCTCATGTTTCTGGCGCTGGCCCTCGCCGGAAAGGCCGATGCGCTGGTGAGCGGGGCGTCCATTTTCTCGCCGCGAAAGGTTGTGTAAGCTCGCTGCCCATCCTCACGCCCGAGGAATTCGCCGACTGGCTGAAAGGTTGCCGGTAATCAACACAGGTTGGGATGAGGCCAGCGAGAAAACCATTTTCCGCTGAGAGATGGCAGGGTGAGGGAAATCATTATTCCTTCAAGAGGGAAGGAATCAAACTCCTTCCCCTGGAAGAGGAAAGGTTGGGATAGGGGTCGAAGGGGGCTGATGGCGGCGAGTTTCGTACCGCGACAACAATCAAACCTCGGCTCTCCATATTTTCTTAACGGGCCAAACTGCGGATTTGGCTCGTTGCGGATTTCCAAGCTCTCCGCGCCAATTGCGCCCTTACCGCTGCGCGACGTGGCATCATCCTCCCAGGTGTTGAAACGGGGGCTGTGAGAGCGAGAAAATCGCCTATAGTTACCCGCCATGCCCGCCACGAGCCCCAAAATCTGGTTTCCCACCCTCCGCTCCGGCAGCGGGGCCGACGTCTACACCGTGCGCCTCGCGGAAGCCCTTTCAAGGCGCGGTCTCCGAACCGAAATCACCTGGCTCCCCTTGCGCGCGGAGTACGCTCCTTGGAGCGTGCCCGTGCCGAAGCCACCCGCCTGGGCCAACGTCGCGCACGTCAATTCCTGGCTGCCACAGCGCTTCGTCCCCGAGCATCTGCCGGTGCTGGCCACCCTGCACAGCAGCGTGCATACCAAAGCGTTGACTCCTTACAAAAGCACGGCACAGATGCTCTATCATCGGTTTTGGATCAAGGCCGTCGAAGCGGAAAATATTCAAAGAGCCGCGAAAGTCGTGGCCGTGAGCCGTTATACGGCCCGCCAGGCCCAAGCCGTGTTCGGACGGGCCGATAGCGAGGTCATCCACAACTGGGTGGACACCGATCTTTTTTGTCCAGCCCCGCGAGAAGCGCCTCACCGCCCCTTTCGTCTCCTGTTCGTCGGAAACTGGAGCCGGCGCAAGGGCACGGATTTGCTGGCGCCCATTCTCCGCCGGCTGGGGCCGGAATTCGTGCTGCGCTTCACGGCGAAAAACCGGTCCGAGCCTTCCGATTTGCCTTCGAATATGGTCCCGGTGGACTGGATGAGCGAGCCGTCACAACTGGCTCGGCTCTATCAAGAGAGCGATGCATTGCTTTTCCCTTCCCGCCTTGAAGGATTGAGCCTAACCATGCTCGAAGCCCAAGCCTCGGGCCTTCCGGTCATCGCCGCTGATTGCTCTTCCTTGCCGGAAGTGGTGGAGGATGGAGCCACCGGCCTGCTCTGCCCGGTGGACGACGTGGAAGCTTTCGCCGCCGCCTGCCGTTCCCTGGCGGAGAACCCCGGCCGCTGGCGGGACATGGCCCAAGCGGCGCGGCGGCGGACGCTGGAGTGGTTCTCGGAAGCCTGGGCCGTGGACCGCTATGTTCAGCTTTACTATGAAATCCTTTAAATCGGACTTATTCCGTAAGATGCAATGGCCTTGGCTTACTGGGCCGGATGAAATGGCATACCCCGTGGAACTTGCTCCCGCCTTCCGGATACCCCTCTTCAGCGCAATACGGGAATACCCTATTGCGCCCTACGGAGCTTCATGCGGCCCAATACGGCACAAGGCCATCGCACCTTACCGCCTGCTACCGAAAAGAAACGTTTTTCAGCTATCGGCAAACCGTTCCAGGAATTGGTAAATACGGGAACGGTATTCTATGCTGCCGGCGCAAAGTGCCAGAAGCTGCAAGGATTTACTTGCGGTGCAACGCTGTCCCAAAGGGAAGCGCCGCCAGATGCGATAGGTTGCAAGACCCAAGCCCGCGCCCCGGATTGCGGCAAGATGCCATTGGCGTGCGAGCACAGGGCGCTGCGAGGGAGGAAAATGAGTGGCGAGAAGTTCCAGCCACCGGCCCATGTCCTCCAGTTCCTCGGTGGAGTGAAGCGGGGAGGGGTGGCGCAAGGAGACATGGATCTGCCGCTGACGCTGGTCATGGGAAACGCCCAAGTCGGCGAGATAGCGCATCCGGATGCGCTGGGCCGAATTCACCTGATCCTGGTTGAAGCGGCGGGAGACCTGATGCGGTGCTATGGTGTAATCCATCAGGGTTTCAGGTACGTTGCCGAATCGGGCATGAGGGGCGAGCCGCGTCCATAACTCGTAGTCCTCGGCATGGGGGAACTCCGTGCGATAGCCGCCGTGCCTTTCCAGTACCGACCGGCGCATCATCACCGACGGATGCAGCAGCGGGGGTTGGAAAAGCAGTTCGGTTTTGATCGTCTCGTCGTCCACCGCCGGCCGGGAAATGCCCTTGCCCCAACGGGCCACCCGCCTGTACCAGGTTCCACACACATCGATTCCATGGTGCTGCATGTATTCGATCTGCCGCTCGATGCGCTGCGGATAGGCCACATCGTCGTCGTCCATGCGGGCGAGAAAATCCCCGCGACTTTCGGCAATCAGGCGGTTCAGTGCGCTCGCAAGACCTACCGGGGTATCGTTGCGCAACACCCGGAGGCGCGAGTCCATCGCGGCCTGATCGGCAAGCCATGCAAGCGTCTCGTCGGTCGATCCGTCATCGAGCACCAGGATTTCAAGGGGCGCGTAGGTTTGCCGCCGCAGGCTGGATATGGCGCGGCGCAGCAAGGCCGCGCGGTTGCGAGTGGCGAGCAGGATCGAGACCAGAGGCTTGCGGGTCATGGCTTCCGGGGGAAGGCATTCCCCGAGATGACCCGCTCCAAAAGTGCTTCCCACTGTGGAACGATACGTTCCGGTGTGTAATGTCTGGCGCGTTCCTTGCCTCGGGCGGCGTACCTGGTGCGCTGCTCTTCGGAAGTCAGCAGCCGCGCCAGCGCTTCTTGAAAAGCCGCCTCGTCCCCTTCCGGCGTCAACAGACCCGCCCAGCCGTCCTGGAGAATTGCCCGTGGCCCCGAGGGGCAATCCATGGCCACGGTCGGAATTCCGCACGCGAGGGCCTCCAGTAAAACAAGTGGAAGCCCCTCATATTTCGAGCAAAGCGCGAACGCTGTAGCCTGACGGAGCCAGCCTGGAACGTCGATCACGTGGCCCGGAAGAAAGACGCTGTCTCTGACGCCAAGGCGGCGGGCTTCTTCTTCCAGAGCGGGGCGCAACGGCCCCTCTCCCAGAATGACCACATGATTTTCGATTCCTCTGGCAAGCAAATCGGCGTGCGCACGAATAAGACGGTCAAAGGCTTTTTCTTCAACCAAACGTCCGATTCCCATTACCACCGGTTTGGAAAACATGTTTGGATCAGTTGGCGCTATGGCAGGCGTCAATCCAGCCTGTGGCAGAAAATTTTCGATCACTTCCCATACGGCATGGGGAGGCTGCGTCCCCAATGCCAGTCGCAATGATTCAAGCGCCCCCCGCGACGGCAGCACGACCCACCGGGCGCACCGATAAATTAAGCTTGTTATCCAGCGATCGACTACTCTAAGTCGAGCCTGATGAGAGTGAAAGTTGGTGTGCATCCAGGAAATGAATGGCCGATGTGCAAGCCGCGCGGCAAGCCAGCCATAGGTCGTGGCGGCACATTCCACTCCGCCTATCACCACATCGGCGTCCTTCGCCAGTCGGGCAAGGCGCACGGGAAGCAACATCCGATCATGCAGGCTGAACTTGCCCAGATGAACGATCTCCAGCCCACCGCAAAGGTCATCGCCCAGCACACGCCAGCGGTCAAAAAGCACGGCGAGGCGCACACGCCACTCCCGCATTTGTAATTGCTGCGCCAAGCGCAAGTTCATGGGCGGCGCCCCTCCGGGACCCAGATCGGGAATGACGATCAGCACGTTTGGCTTCATTTCTGTGCGACCACGACCAAGATCGGGTCGAACACCTTCGGGCAAATGAAATCGGCCAATACATAGAAACCCCGGTGAACGGCATTGTTGATCTGCCAGCGCAGGCGATTGAGAAGGCGAAACACCGCCCGCCGAGGCTGCCGCCAGGACCAGAACAGACGCGGCGCCTGCTGTTCGAAGCGGATTTTGCCTGTATCGAATCCGGCGGCTTCCAATACTTGCAACAACGAGTATTCGGTGAAATGGGTCTGGTGCGTGAAGTCGATCGCCATGCAAAATCCGGAAATCAGGCACGCCATGTTGGGCACTCGCACGCTGAGCTTGCCTCCCGGCGCCAGCAGGCGGTGAAAGCCGCGCAACACTTCGATAGTGTCTTCACGGGGGAGGTGTTCGAGCACATCGTGAAAGAAAACTACATCGAAGGATTCCGGCGGCGCTCGCCGCAGCCATTCCCGAAGATCGGCCTGTTCAAGCTGTACCCATTCGGGCAGACGCGCCCGGGCAGTAGCGAGAAGTTCGGCGGATAGCTCGATCCCTGCCAAGTGGGTGTAACCCACCCGCCGCAGGGCCTCGAGCCAATGCCCCTGAGCACAGCCAACGTCCAGAATACGGGCTGAGGTGGGCACTTCATTCAGCCAGCGCGGCAAGCGATCGCGCTTCAAGCGTTCAAGATCATCCGGCAAGCGCTCGCGCACTTCCCCTGCTTGATAATGCCGTGAGTAATTGCGGAAGATTTCGCGATCGACATCATTCATGGTTTGTTCTTTACCCCTTGTCTTGTAAGGCGCATTGGCGTTGGCACAATGCGCCGGATGAAAAGCGGCTTTCGGCGAACGGCACCGCCTGATCCTTGGAATTCCGGCCATGCGGCGCAATACGAGGATGTCCCCTGCCGCGCTCCACAAAACTGCGCCGCAAGCCCGGTCGCCTGCACAAGTGTAGAAGGTATTGAAGATTTTCCTCGTCCCGGTGGGGTTGAGGTGGGAGGCTCGGGGCCGCATGAGGTTCCGAGCCATCGCTCCCTTTGACTCCCGTCCCAACCTTCCCCCTGTGAGGGGGAGGGGCTGAATTCCCTCCCCCTCACAGGGGGAAGGTTGGGACGGGAGTCAAAGGGAG
>CADDYU010000013.1 GCA_902810705.1 Methylococcaceae bacterium | reverse complement strand
GTGGCACCATCGTGCCCGTTTCGATATGTGCTGCCATCCGATCCCTTCCTGCGTTGCAAAAAGAACCTTTGGTAGCATATCTGAGCAAAAATCGCTAATCGCTGCTAGGGTGTGCGGAAAGTCGGCTGCATCTCAGCAGGCATCGTATTTTGTTGGATCAGTTTTTCAGATTCCGGCCCCGAGTCAGTGCCAACGTGTACCGCAACGGCCGCTTAAACCCGACAGGCTCCTAGCAGGTGTAGACTGCACGCGTGTAGATATGTGTTTCGGCCTATCTGCTTACCGATAGAGGACGTGGCCCTAGCCAGACAGATTGCTTCGAGTAAAGCGTAGCCGAAACGGTGATCCCTATACCAGCCATCAAATCCATCGCCGTAGGCTTGCAACGGGTTCGTGCGTGAGACCACATATTCCGGCCCAACGTGACCGCGCTTCTCCTGGTTTCAGTTGTAGTTGGGATGCGGTTGGGCTTTATCTTGCGGACTCGCCCTTTACGGCCGAGCAGTAGTTTAGCTGGGTAGTCCCTGACTTTTATTGTCATCCTGAGCGGCCCATTATGACTTTCCCAGGATGGCGTAGCAGACGGGCGTCAGAACCAGGCTGGCGGTCATGCCGACCAGCAAGCCCGCCGACAGAGACAAGGTCATCGGAATCAGGAACTGCGCCTGTTCGCTGGTTTCCAGCAAGGTCGGGAGGAAGCCGGCGAAATTGGTGAGAAACGCGAGCAGGATGGGCCGGAAACGGGCAGTGCAGGCTTCCAGGATGAGCTCCGCCACAGGCTGTTCGGTTTCTCCGCGCTCCTTGATGTAGTCGAGCAGCACCAGACTGTCGTTCACCACCACGCCGCTGGCCGCGATCATGCCCACCAGGGATTCCATGGATAAGGGCAGACCGGCCAGCCAGTGGGCCAAGACTGCGCCGCACCAGGCGATAGGCGCCGCCAGCAGGAAGATCAAGGGCTTGGTATAGGAGCGGAACGGTACGGCGATGAGCGCGTAGATCACCACCAGGGCAATCAGAGTATTGAAGGCCAAAGCCTGGACGGTCGCCTCCTGCTCCTGACGTTCCTCGCCCAAGCTCACGTCCAATCCGGGAAAGCGCCGTTTCAATTCTGGGATCTCCCCGGCTTCTAGATCGGCATAGATTGCATTGACGTCCGCCGTTTTAGGATCGACCCGCGCTTGCACTTTCAGCACCCGCCGCCGATCCTGCCGCACCAGTTTGGCGTAGCCGGACACGAGGTCGATCTTGGCCAAGGTCCGGAGCGGCGCTTGCGCCCCGCTGGGCAGGCGGATCGGTAGGTCCTTGAGATCATCGAGAGACTGACGCTCGTTCCGGGGCAGACGCACCATGACTTTGACTTCGCTGCGCCCCCGCTGCAGCCGATGCACCTCGTCGCCGTAATAGCCATGCCGAATTTGCTCGGCGACATCTTCCAGGCGCAGTCCCAAGCGCTCCGCTTCGGGCTTCAGGCGCAGCCGGATCTCGGGTTTACCGGGTTCGGCGGAGTCTACCACGTCGTACACGCCGGGATACGCGGCCAGTTTGCGCTTGAGCTGTTCGGCCGCAGGCATCAAGAGAGCCGGATCGGGCGCCCCGAGGTCGAACTCGATGTCATAGGGGACGACATCGCCTTCCTTGTAATGAAAATCGATTCTGGCGCGTCCGAGGTCGCCGATGCGCCGGCGCCATTCCCGGATGAACTCCTCGACCACGATGCGCCGCCGTCCTTCCGGCGAAAGTTCGGTCCAGAATCCGGCACCGTGCTCCCAAATCATCGTTTCCAGGCCGACGATGACACTTTGTTTATCCGAGGCGTTTTCCTTTCCATCTATCTCATCGCGCAGCTCCAATAAGGCCTGCTCCACTTTTTCCGCCGCCCCGAGCGTTTCCCGATAGGGAGCATCCTGGGGCAGCTTCAGGTCGGCCCAGAAGCTGTCCTTGGTGACATCCGCCTGCAGCGACAGCCGGACATGACCGCCCGCCACCAGCGCGCCGCTCACCATCAGCAATACGGCAAACCCGGCGACAACGAGATAGCGCCACGCCAGCGCCTTTTCCAGGAAGGGCCCGTAAATCCGCCGGACGAAAGCCTCCAAACCGCGGTTGAGCCTTGTACGGAGTCTTGCCAAGCGAGAGGCATGCGGAATGGACTTAGCGGGAGTGGCGAGATGCGCGGGCAGGATCAAGAGCGCTTCGACCAGGGAAAACACCAGCGTCAGAATCATCACCAGGCAGATCGGACGCATCATCTGTCCTGCCCATCCGGGCAGAAACAGGCCGGGCAGGAAAGCCACCAGGGCGATCAGCACCGCCAGAACGACCGGCAAGGCGACTTCCCGTGCGCCCTGAATGGCGGAAGACAGGCTTGAGGCTGGAGACTTGAGACTAGAGGAAGAAAAATTCGCCGCTATCGCTTGCTTTCTTACTTCAGCGTCAAGCCTCAAGTCTGTGGCCTCATTGTTAGCCTGTCGTTTATGCACCGCCTCCCCGATGATAATGGCGTCGTCCACCAGAATGCCCATGGCCAACAGGAAGCCGAACAGGGACAGCATATTGAGCGAGACGCCCAGCAGCGGCATCAGCCAGAGCGCGCCGAACACCGAGGTGAGAATTCCGACGCCCGCCCACCAGGCCACCTTGAGATTGAGGAACAGGGTCAGCACCGCGCACACCAGTACGAAGCCGCTCAAGCCATCCTCAATCAGGGTCTGAGTTCGTTCTTCATAAGCCTGCGAATCGTCCCACCAGGTGATCAGCGTCAGTCCTTCCGGCAGTTGCGCCCTCATCGCTTCGACATACGCCTTGACCCGGCGGGCCACCTCGACCGTGTCATGCTCGGCGTGAATTTCCCAACCTTGGGCGGTTTCGCCGTTGTGACGCCATTCCGAGAGGCGTTCTTCCAACCCGTCCCTGATGACGGCCACGTCGCGGAGCAGTATGCGGGTGCCGTCCGGGTTGGTGCGCAGGACCAGGTCGCCCACCGCGGCTCCGTTTTTCGCCAGGCCGTTGACTCGCAGCAGGAGTTCGCCGGCCCGGGTCTTCACCAGTCCGCCCGGCAGGTCCAGCGAGGCCCGCCGCACCGCCTCGGCGACCTCATGCAGGGACAACCGGTGTTGCCGCAGCCTTTCGGATGACACCTCGACGGCGAGTTCGTAGGGCGTATCGTAATAATTGTAGGCCAGGGTGACGCCGGACAGGCGCGCCAGATCGGCTTGGATCCGCTCGGCGAGCCCCTTGAGGGTGAGCGGATCGGTGGGGCCGTGCAGCGCCACCCAGATGACCCCGTCGTCGCCCTCCCGATAAGCCGGCTGTACTTCGATCTTTTCAAGGGACTTCGGCAGTCGCTGAATGGACTGGACCCGTCCGCGCACCGCGTTCATCACCTGATCCTTGTCGTGCCCCGGCAAGACCGCCACATTCACCTTACACTCGCCCTCCCTGATTTCCGATTTCAGCCGCTGGACGCCCGGCAGATCGTAAACCGCCTCTTCGATACGGATGCACACCGATTCCTCGATCTCCAAAGGCCCGGCGCCCGGATAAACCGCCTTGATCTCGACTTGATGGGGCGCAAATCGGGGAAACACCTCCTTGTCCATGACGATCAGGCTGCCGATTCCGCCGAACAGGATTAGCAGCATCAAGAGATTGGCGGCGACCGGGTTGGAAGCGAACCAGGCTATGAGAGACTTGAGACCGGAGGCTTGAGGCTGGAGAGGAAAAGGAGACTGCGGCTTCACGGTCTATCGGACCCCTGCGTCCTGAGCGCTTTGATCAGGCCGCTGAGAACCTTGCAGGTTTCCTCGCAAGAATCCCTCAGTGGCTCGTAGTGAGAAGTGGCCAGATATCCCAGTCGATGCGCCAAGGATAGCTGGTATTCCAATTCCCTGGCCGAACCATAGGCTATGCTCAGAAAGTGAAGATAATCCGCTTCAGTACGGCGGGCACATCCCTCAACGATATTGGAGGCGATCGAAACCGCAGCGCGTCGTATCTGAGAAGTTAAGCCGTAGAGTTCTTCTTTAGGAAATTTCGCTGAAACACGATAGATCTCCAAAGCCAGCGCATCGGCCACCTCGAATGCCCGTAATTTCTTGTGATCACGCATCGTTAAAACCTGAGACTGAAGACTGTGGCTTGAGGAGACGAGTTCAATGCGTGGTCATGGGCTTCTCCCCGTATCCGGCATCATCCCTCCGACTTTTTCTCCGGTCTCAGGCCTCAAGTCTCCCGCCTCCAGCCTCACTCGCATTCCCTCCACCGGCACCTGAACGCCCGAGACGACGACTTGATCGCCTTCGGCCAAGCCACTCTTCACCAGTACCCGGTCCGGTTCGTGGCGCAACACATCCAATCGCCGGATATGCAACCTCTGGTGGCCATCCACCAGCATCGCTTCCTGGGCAGCACTGACTGCCCCTGGCGGCAGGACGAACAACTGGTCCTGGATGCGGCCTTCGATCTCCGCCTTGACGAACAATCCGGCCAAGAGGGGCTGGGGATACTTTCGGGAATACGGTTCCCGGACCTCGGCCACCAGATGCAAAAGGCCGGTCGCTTCGTCGACCGTGCCTTCGCTGCGCATAATGCGGCCTTCCCAGCGTTGCTCGGTACCGCCGAGTTCGGTCGTGAAAGTCACCTTGGATCCTACCATGCCCTGGCCGTTCGATCGCCCCAGAGCCAGATCGAGATAGGCCAGTTGGTCGGTGGCTACGGGCAGACGGACTTCGGCCACGTCAGTGGCATACAGGCGCGCCAGTTTCTCGCCCGGCTGCACGTATTGCCCGAGGCCCACCTGGCGGCTGCGCACGCGGCCCGCGAAGGGGGCGCGGAGTTCGCAGCGGCTGCGTTGCAGTCTGGCCTTGGCCAAACCGGCCTCGGCCGCTTTCAGCTTGGCGCGGGCTTCGGCGAGTTGCGGTACGTGCAGGGTCAGCGGCGAGGGTTGGCCTTCGCCGAGGGCCTGCCACTCGCTCTGCGCCTGCTCGGCCTCGGCTTCCTCCTGGGCCAGCCGGCGCCGGGTTTCCGCCAGGTGCGCCTCGGCGGCGACAATGGCCTGATCGTAATCGCGGGGATCGATGCTCACGAGTTCCTCGCCCGGCTCGAAAAAGCCCCCGGCGACGAAGTCCGGATCGAGCCGGATGACCTTGCCCGCCACCTCCGCCACCCAGTCGATCTCGGTGCGGGGCGTGACGATACCTTGCGAATGAACGTTCAATCGGACGGCCTGCGGTTCGGCCCGGATGACCGAGACCAGCGGCGGTTCCGCCTGGGGGGCTTGGGACTCGATCACCGGGCGATTCGCAATGATGGCCCAGGCTCCGGTGATGCCGGCCAACAGGACGAGAACGGGGAGAACGATTTTCAGCATGGTTTTACGTGATTCAAACACCGCCGCCCAAGGCCAGATACAGCTCAATGCGGTTGCTGAGCAATTGCCGCTTGACGGCGAGATGGGCGCTTTGCGCGTTCAAGGTGCTGCGATAACTGTCCAGCAAGGTCAAGATTTCAATGAAGCCGTGGCGATAGGCATAGACGGCCAGCTTCCGGCTCGCTTCGGTCTGCTCGACGGCTTCCCTGAGCGCCCGCTCCTGATCCCTTAGCCATTCCTCGGCCGCGAGCGACTGTTCAACCTCGCGGAAGGCGTTGAGCGCCGTGTTCTTGTACAGATTGAGCGCTTCCTCCGCCAAAGCGCGGTTCAGCCGAATCTCGCCCTTGAGCCTCCCGCCGGTGAAAAGCGCCTGGAGCAAGCCCATGGCGACGTTCCAGACCGCAGCGCGGGGGTCGACCAGCTCGGTCAGGGCGGGGCTGCGGGTTCCTCCGGTCGCGGTCAGGGCGATACGCGGCAGGAGGGCCTTTTGCGCGCTCTCCACCCGGAAATCGGCGGCGCGCAGCCGATCGAACGCGGCGATCAGGTCGGGGCGTCGCCCGAGCAGTTCCGAGGGCATCCCCGCCGGCACCGGCGCGGGTGGACCGGGCAAGGACGCCTTGGTCGTCAGATCGGCCGCCGGATAGCGCCCCAGCAACACTTCCAGCAGGCGAGTAACGATTTGAACCCGGTTGCGCGCCGCTGCCAGCTGGGCTTCCGCGTTGGCCAGATCGGTGAGCGCGAGGCGCAGATCGAGGCCGCGGGCCAGTCCCCGGGCGAAGCGTCCGCGTACCAGATCGACGATGATGCGCCGATCCTCAATCGATCGTTCGGCGACCTCGGCCTGAAGCCTGGCCTCGGCCAGCTCGAAATAGGCCTGCGCCGTCCGTGCCGCCAGGGACAGGCGGGCGGCGTGGAAATCGGCTTCAGTGGCGGCGGCCGCTTGGATCGAACCCTCCTGGAAAGCGCGTATCCGACCCCACACATCCAGTTCCCAGTCCAGCGTGAACAAGGTTTCGAAAGCGCCGAATTCGGTCGAGCCGAGGCCCGCGCTGCGCACTCGGGCGCGCTCGTAGCCCGGTGCGAAGAAAAGCTGCGGCCAGCGTCCGGCGCCGTCGATGCGGGCCTGTTCCCGGGCGGCGTCCACCCGCGCCGCCGCCGCTTTCAGATCGTAGTTGCCGGCCAGGGATTCCTGCACCAAGGCACTCAACGCCGGATCGGCGAACGCATCGACCCAATGTTCGGAAACCGCTGGGCTCGTCTCATGAATCCCCGTCCAATGGGACGGAAGCGACACGCCCACATCCCTCGCGTCTCGCTCGGGAGCAGTGCCGCAACCGCCGAATGCCAATAAGAAAAAGAGCAAGCCTAGCCGGAGGCCGTTTGACATCTGCATTCGCATCTATCGGATCAATGCCGTCATGGACTAGGGAAGGCTCATCATGGCCGCCTTCCCGCAATCCCGGCGGCGATCGAGACGGGCCTGCGTCCGGCCGGCTCCGGAGCGATGATGGAAGAAAGCGTACGGCAAATCCTCAGGCTGGCGGTGAAACCCCGGACACACGCCTCGATTGCAGAACCATGGAAATACAAGCGCATAAGACCGATGGCTAGGCCGCCCGCACCGCATCCTCGAAGATCGCGGCGATGCAGTCGATATCGTCCTCGGTCACGATCAGAGGCGGCAGGAAGCGCACCACGCTCCCCTGGCGTCCACCCAATTCGAGCATCAAACCTCGGTCGAGACATCCCGTCTGGATCCGGCGCGCCAGCTCGCGGCAAGGCGGGCGGGCACCGAGACGATCGGGCTCGGCTTGCTTATCCACGATCTCGACGCCGATCATCAAGCCCCGACCCCGCACATCGCCCACATGAGGCGACTCCCGTTGGATACGGAGCAGATGGGCCATTAAACGCTCGCCCATCGCGTCCGCATGGCGGTCGAGCGTCTGCTCCTTGACGAATCGCAGAGTCGCGGCGCCCGCCGCCATGGCCAATTGGTTGCCTCGAAACGTGCCGGCGTGCGCGCCGGGCTCCCAGCGGTCCAGACTTTCGTGGTAGACCGCCACGCTAAGCGGCAGTCCGCCGCCTACCGCTTTCGAAAGCACCAACACATCCGGCAGGATGCCGGCATGCTCGAAGGCATACATCGCTCCCGTGCGGCCCACACCGGTCTGCACTTCGTCTACGATCAAGGGAATTTCCCGTTCGCTAGTGATGCGCCGGATTTCCCGGAGCCACGCGTCCGGTGCCGGAATCACCCCGCCCTCCCCTTGCACGGCTTCCAGGATCATCGCGGCGGGCGGCGCGATGCCGCTGTTGGTGTCGTCCAACAGCCTCTCGATGTAGGCGACGGAAGCGCGCCAGGTCGCCTCGCCACCGAGATTGAACGGGCAGCGATAGGCGTAGGGATAAGGCAAGAAATGCACCTCGGGCATGAGTCCCCCGACCGCCAGCTTAGGGGCGGTTTCGCCGGTCAAGCCCAGCGCGCCGTGTGTCATGCCGTGGTAAGCCCCGTGAAAAGCCAGAATGGAGCGCCGGCCGGTAGCGGTCTTGACCAATTTGAGCGCCGCTTCCACGGCATCGGCGCCGGAGGGACCACAGAACTGAATGCGGGCTGATCTCGCGAATTCCTGCGGCAGGCTTTCGAAAAGTTCCTCGACGAAAGCATCCTTGACCGGCGTGGTGAGATCCAGGGTCTGCCAGGGCACGCCATCGGCCACCGCGCGCTGCACTGCCTCCACGACCACCGGATGGTAATGTCCGAGGGTCAAGGCTCCGGCTCCCGCCAAGCAATCGATGTAACGGCGGCCGTCGGTATCTTCGACATGAATGCCTTCGGCCCGGCGAATGGCGATGGGCAGCTTACGCGGATAACTTCGAGCATTGGATTCAAAGCCTATCTGTCGATCCAGGTAATAGGCGTTACCCAAGGCTTCATTCTGCCTTCTCCGTTTCAACCGTGCCGCCGGAAATATTTCGTCGGTCGGGGGTTCCGAAGAGAGAGATTCGGTTTTTAATTCCGCAACTTCTTGTCTCATGATGACATTTCCACATCAGTTTGCTGCCGTTCGTTACCCGTGAAAGTTCCGGGCGCCGTTTCCCGTTTCCGTGCGGCAACGGGTATTTTCTGTAAGTCTTCCCTCCTCCAATTTGAGGCAGCGGTCGGCCACCTGGAAATAGGCGTCGTCGTGGGTAATCACGACGACAGTTTTCCCTCTGGCTCTCAGCGAGGCTAAAATCTCCGTATAAAAGATTTTCTTGAATACCGGGTCTTGGTCCGCAGCCCATTCGTCGAACACGTAGAAGGGACGATCTTCGAGATAGGCCACCAAGAGCGCCAGGCGTTTGCGCTGGCCTTGCGACAGATTCACGGTGGAAAACTCGCCATTCTCGATCCGGACCTTATGATCCAGTTGTAGTCCTGCCAGATAAGCGCGTGCCTCGGCATCCAGTTCGCGGCCCCGGAAGCCCAGCAAGCTGTCGAACAGGTAGAAATCGGAAAATACGGCGGAAAATTGTTGGCGGTAGCTTTCGAGGCCGCCTTCGCTGATGCGCCGTCCGCCCAAGCGGACCTCGCCCTGCTCGGGCGAGTACAGGCCCACCAGCAGCAAGGACAGGGTGGTCTTGCCGCTACCGTTGCCGCCGACCAGAAATACCAACTCGCCGGGACGAAGGATCAGATCGATCGGCCCCAGGGTGAAGCCGCGTTCGTCTCGCCCCCCGTAGTAACGATGGGTTACGCCGACCAGTTCCAGTGTGGTCGGCCGCGTGAGACGCAACGGCCGGTACAGGATGTCGGCTTTCGGTTCGCCGGATTCTTCGCTTAGGGCTTCGATCTTTTTGAGAGCGATGCCGGCCCGGTCGAAAACCGGCAAGCCATCCATCAAGACGCTCAGCGGGAACATCATGTACAGGATGGTCAGGCAATAGCCCCGCACGACGGCGGGCGCAATATCCTGCCGAACGACAGGCTCAAGAACGCTGATTCCAAAGCCGTACAGCGCATCGGCGGCCAGGTTCTGCCCGGCAGCCAGGGCAAACAGCAGCAGGCCGATCAGCGCGTAGAACAACCCGTTGCCCCAGTTGCCGGCCAGAATATAAAGGCCCATTCCCGAAAGGTGATGGCGACGGCAATGACTCGCGGTGGTTTCCAGGCACTCCGTGACAAACGCCTTGCGGCGCGCTCGGTGCAGCTTGAGTTCCTTGATCCCCTGGGTCAGGCCGCGGAGATGGTCGTACAGAACATCATCGTATTCCCGCGCGGCGCTCAGACGGCGCAGGGCCCGCCCGGTGATCAGGCGGAAGCTGCCCACGCCTACCGCCAGGATGGTACCCACCGGAATCAGCAGCACGCCGGACAGCCAACCCAAATAGGCGAGGCAACCGGCCACCATGGCGGCATTGACGCACAGCACCGGCAGCCACCGGAACGCCTCCGTCAGCGTCGCGACGTCTTCGGTCAGGCAGGCCAGAATCCGCGCCGGTCCCAGCGTCTGGAGACGAATCAGGGGAACATTCAGAATTCGCCGGCTCAGTGTCAGGCGCAACGTCAAAATCACATGCTGTCCAAGGCGCGTCAGCAAGAAAGCCGAGGCAGTCCGGGTCAGCAGCAGTAGCGCACAAAGTCCCAGGTAAATCCAGCCCAAACCGGCCAGCCTTTTCTGTTCCTCGCCCAGGGCCATGTTGATGACGGCGATCACACCGGCACCGCTCAATCCGCCGCACACGCCGGCCAGGATAGACAGGGACAAAAGCCAGCGGGAATTTCGCAGCAGAAAAAGCATCATGGCCTACCCTCCGGCGCCTGCGGCACAGTACCCGGTACGAATTCGAGCCGGAAAACGGAACGCCCCGCCTTGAGCGGCAGCGCGGCGCCTTCCACCCAAGCGCGGTGCTGGTCGCGATAATGGGACGAGAGCGGGTGGCCGGACTGGCCACCGGGCATGTGCAGTATCCCGTCGCTTTCGCGGCCCGGCGCTACCACCAGGCGTTCGCTCGCGCCGCTGTCCGGCATGGACAGGCGCACGCAGTATGGACAGCCCGGCAGCGGCTCCGCCGGCATGTTCAACAATTCACTCAACATCGGCAGCGCGGCCGAAAAGGGATGGGCGATGGCGGCGCGATTGGCCGTTCCCCAGGTAAGCGTCTCCGACGCCTCGCTTCCGGATCGGGCCAGAACGCTGCGCTCGGCCATGACCAGCAGATCGCGCAGGAGAATGCATCCCAGTCCGGATAGCGTGCCGGCTCCGGCAGCAGTTCCGGCCGCTTCGCGTCCAAAAGTTGCTGAAGCGGTTCATCAATGGTGGACGAATCGAACCGGAACGACGGGTCCAGGCGGCGGCAGGAAACAAGATACGGAGCAATCACCCGTTCCAACAGCAGCCTGCGGAACTCCGCCAGAATCGCCAGACCCGTCGAGTCCCGCTCGGCGAAACCGTCCCAGCGTTCCAGACTTTGCTTGAGCCGTGCCACGGCACCGTCGCCGGCGATGCTCGGAAGGGATAGGGCGAGCCGCTGGTAAAAGCGGTAGAACTCGGCCCGTGTATCCAGTTGCAGACGCAGAAGATCGCTCTCGCCGATGTCCTTCATGTCCGCGAGGCGTTCAGCGATTCGATAGGCGCGGTAGCCGTTGCCGAAGGGCTGGCCAATGATCTAGGGATAGCGCTCGTCCACCATGCGCTGATTGGCGTTCACGATGAAGCCGGAATCCGGATTCACTTGGCGCGGCAGCTCCGCCGGAAGAATGTAGCCGTTCCAGCCCCGCGAACCGTCCGCCCAGGACCGGCTGACCGTACCGTCCAGACCGAAGCGCTTGGGAATCCTGCCGGTGTAGGTCCAGCCGATATCGCCCCGGCGATCCGCCACCAGGGCGTTCAGGGGCGGACCGCCGGCCCGGTTGAGTATGGCCAGCGCCGCATCGACATCCTCCGCGCCGTCCAGGTCGAGAAACCGCAAATCGGTGGCCTCGGGATCCAGGACGGTCCAGCGTACCGCCACCGGCCGTCCCAACAGGGGCTTGGGCAGCACCGGCCCCCACTGCGTGGTGCGGACCTTGATCCTTCGGTCGGGTTCGCCGCGCACGCGAATTGTTTCCGTCCGCTCGCCGAACCGGACGAAACCTTTCGGCGTGCGGTAGCGTTCGGCACCCGCGGGGTCGATATCCAACAGAACAAGGTCGGAAAAATCCCCTTCGATATTGGTGAATCCCCAGGCGATACGTTCGTTGGAGCCGGCCACCAGCAGGGGAACGCCCGGCAGGGTGAAACCGTACAGCCCGGCGCCCTGATAATGGAGTTCGGCGCGGTACCAGATATTGGGAACCCGGAGAGAAAGGTGCATATCGTTGGCCAGAAGCGCCCGGCCGCCGCGGGTTTTCGACGGGCCGACCACCCAGCCGTTCGAGCCCCTCGGTTGCGGCGCCCCGCCCACCAGACCGGCCCAAGGGCCGCCGGTTCCCTGCTTCAGCAGCGACGCCAGTTCGTTTTCGGGAATCGGCCTCGGCCGGTAGCGGGAAACCCTGCCGTTCAGTACCCGGTCGGTATAGTGGTCCATGGGGGGCATCAGAAACGCGTAAACCGGCGGCGGCAGGGCGGCCTCCATGACAGTGGCCATGTATTCGGCATCCCCGCTCCAGGTCAGGTCTTCCTCCATGCCCAATACCACCAGCAGACTGTCCTCGGGGCGCCAGGCGGAAAAACGGTAGGCCAGCGCCAAGAACTCGGGCGGAAACACCGTCATGTCCGCCACGGCCCGGTTGGCGCCCTCCGCATAGGCGTTGAGCACCGCCCTTTGATCTTCAGGAAGCCGCTCCAACACGGCACGCGCCACCTGCTCGAACCCCATGACCCGATGCCGGCGATCGGCCTCGACAAGGCCGGGTCCCAGCACCTCGGCCAGCCGGCCGGCGGCGTGGCGGCGCAATAAATCCATCTGGAACAGGCGGTCGCGAGCGGTTACGAAACCCAGGATACGGAAGGCATCCTCGCGGGTCCCCGCCACGATCCTGGGAATCCCCAAATTATCGAATTCCGCCTTGGCCGGCGCAGTCAGCCCCGGCAGCCGATAGAGGCCTTCCCCGCCGGGCAGCGAGCCCAGCAGCATCCCGCCGAGACAGACAGCCGCCGTCGCGGAAACCGTCGCCGTCGCGAGTACATAGCGGCGCAATTGAATCCGCACAGTCATGAGTGAATTGCGTGGGGATTGGCAGCCGGCTCCGGAAGGAATCCGGTGGTTATGAAATACCGGACATACCGGTTCATCAGGTCTTTGTCCACCCGAGGGCAGATCATTCCCTGCCGTTCCAGCAGGGCCAGCGTCGCGCGGCAGTCGTAGCGGGATCCTCCCGGGGGACGACGGCCTTCCCGCGCGACGACGTACGGCACTTCAAGGGCGGGCCAGAGCGGCAGCAGCGGATGATCGGTAGAGCGCGTCACGGCGGCGCGGACCCGTTCCAGCCATTTCTCGAAGTGGACACGTTCGAGAGGGTAGCCGAATTCGATGAGCCAGTCGGCCAGATACCGGCTGGAAACCGGACATCCGCCATCCAGGTGAAACGTCCGGCCCAAGGATGAGGCTTGCGTCGCGAGGCGCACAACAGCCTTGGCGGCAAAATCGACCGGGATCAGGTTGAACGGCATGTCTTCGTCGGGGACCGAACCCAGCTGTACGCAACCCTTGAGCACACGGCAGAAAAAGTCGTCGGTGTTCCAAGTCCCGGTGCGGCTGTCGCCGGCCAGGGTTGCCGGCCGGTATATGGCCGCCGGCAAACCCCGGGAAGATGCCTCCCGCACCAGCTGCTCGGCGACCCATTTGCTTTGGGAATAGCCGCTGTCCAGGTCCGCGTTGGGACCGACGCTGTCATCCTCCCTGAAGCCTTCCGGAGCATAGGGCTCCTCGTTGCCGAACACGGACAGGGTGGAAACGTAATGAAAGGGCTTAGCGCGGCCCAGGCAGGCCAGGCGTAAGGCTTCCACAGTCCCCAGAACATTGGCCGGTTTGAGCCGGCCATAGGGATACATGAAATTGACCAGGGCGCCGTTGTGCAGGACTAGGTCCACGACACCGCTCAATTCCTGAAACCGGATTTCCCCCATGCCCAGCCAGGGTTGCGCCAAATCGCCGCAGACCGGGACGATGCGGACACTGAAATCCGGAGTTTCGAGGCCGTACCGCGACAGGGCCTGGCGCACTTTTTCCAGTCCTTCGACGGGGGTGGCGGCGCGTACCAAGCAATGGATGTTCGTCCACGTCTGTCCGAGCAGTTCATGGAGCAGAAACGCACCTAGAAATCCTGTGGCTCCGGTCAAAAATACCCGCTTGGGAGCACCTCCGGAGGCGCTGAAGGGCTGCGCCGGGACTATCGACGGCGCCAGTTCCGCCTCGGACCGCAAGTCGACGGTGTGCGCCGCCGGCCTGATTTTCGCGAGGAGCAGGGTCCGCTGAGCGGGGGAGAGATGAGCGATGCGCTCGGCCAGCGTAGTCATGGCGCTCCCGTCAGGCATCCAGATGGAATTCGAGTTTGCCGAAGGGCCGCCAAGCGTCCTTAAACCCTCTTGCCCGGACCGTCTCCAGCACCCGGTTGGATTCCCGGATATAGGGATCGTCATCCTCGGGCGTCAGCGCCATGAAGTACTTGAGCCAGGGTTCGCGCCCGATGGCGTAGACGCAGAGGCGCTCAGCCCCCACCGTATCGAGGAGAGCAAGCGCCGCCTTCGCATCGCTGCCGTTGGACCGGCGGGTCATGTTATGGCTGTGCTGGGGCTGCACCGGCAGCAAGGGACCGTAGACCCAGGACAGGGGCGCGCCGATGCATTCCATGCCGAGAAAAACGGTACCGATCGGTCCCAGGCTGTTGCGGACATGGCGGTAAACCCGCGGGTCCAGGCAATTGGAATCGGCGGCGAACAGGATCAGTTCCGAACCGAAGCGCACGACATAGCCGCTTTTGGCGTGGGGCAGATCGCTGTGTTCGCCGAAGAACGGCGCGCCGACGATTTCCCCGCCGAGGAAAGGCACCGATTCCAGGGCATCGATCTCCAGAATGTGACGGAAACCGAGCTTCCGCGCCATCAGCTTCAGAGAGATATCCCCGTAAAAAATCCCGGAGCTTTTGGGAACCACCAGGCAGCCGATACGTCGCCGGAGGCGCAGCAGGGACTCGAACACGAAATGGTCGTGATGGCCGTGGGAGATCAATACGAAGTCGATGCGGGGCGGAAGATCGCGGAACGTGTAGCGCGCGATTCCGCCCTCCCTGGGCTGCACCGGAATGAAGGGATCTACCAGGATGGCGACACCGTTCCATTCCAGTAATACGCAGGCGTGGCCGAAATAGCGGACGCGCACGCCGTCCCCCCGCCAGGGTTCCGCGGCTTCGGGAGGCTCGTCGCTCAGGAGCTCCAGCAGGCGCCTGTCGTCGGCGGGGGCGAGGCCGAGCAGTTCCCGGATTTCCCCCAGGGGCCGGGCGACGGCATCCAGTCCGAACAGCTCGTCGATCCGGTCGCTGGCGAACGGCACTGCCCACTCGATCTCCTGGGGTTCCGGCAGGCGTGGCGTACTCATGTAGTAGGCCCGGGAATCGTCCCGCGCCGGGCTGAACAGCCGCAGCGATTGCAGATGCTCCCGGTAATGGGGACTCTCATAGAACAGGCTCTCCAGGCACCGCACCAGGGGCCGGTTGAGATAGTCGTACACCAGTTCGACGTATCCCCCCAGAGCATCCGGGATTTTCTCGTAAAAGGAATTGAGTCCTTGTCCCTTGGCTTCCCCGGCCAGCGTGTTCTGGAATTCGACCAGGGTATGGGCAAGCTCCAGGTCTTCCCGGTGCCGGGTTTGCAAATCGGCCAGCAGTGCCCGGACTTCGTCGGCCCGATCCACGGGAATGTCCACGAACGGGCCGCCCAGGAGTTTGGGATTGCGGCTGGACTTCACGTGGATTTCCGGGTTTTGCAGATAGGAAGCCAGAGTCTTGGTCTGATAATTCGCCATGTGCAGGCAGTACGGCACCGGCGAGAACACGTGCGGCCAGGCCACCCAGCGATTCACCAGGGGTTCGGCGGACGTGTGATCCGCCAGCCGGTAAGAAATCGTGTCCCGCATCGCTGTTCCTCACACGCCAAGTTCGTTGAGCAGGCGGTGCGCCTCGTTTTCCGGTAACCGCTCCAGTTCCTTCAGTACAGCCTCCACATCGTCGGCACCCTGCGCGGCGAGCTGCTGCCGGGCCAGAAGCAGGGCCAGTTCCGCGACGGTGGGCGCCTCGAATAGGCTCGCCACCGACATATCGATGCCGAACAGGTCCTGTAGCCGCACGACGACCTGAACCGCCAGCAGGGAATGCCCACCCAGATCGAAAAAGTTGTCGTGGATGCCGACCCGTTCGAGCCCCAGCAACCCGGCCCACAACTCGGCGAGCCGGATCTCGATGTCGTTGCGCGGCGCGACGTGGCAGTGCGCGAACTGTCCGGCGATATCCGGCGCCGGCAAGGCCTCGCGGTCCAGCTTGCCGTTGGGATTCAGCGGCAATTGACTCAAAAGGATGAAAGCCGTCGGAATCATGTAATCGGGGAGAGTTTCCTTCAAAAACTCGCGCAACGTCTCGGGGGACGGCCTCTCCTCTGCCGAGAAGGATGATGGAACGACATAGGCCGCCAGACGCTTTTCACCGGATAGGTCTTCACGGGCGATGACCACTGCCGCTTTCACGGCGGGATGCCGGAGCAGACAGTCCTCGATCTCGCCCAACTCAATGCGGAAACCCCGGATCTTGACCTGGTGATCGACGCGGCCCAGAAACTCGATGTTGCCGTCCGGACGCCAGCGTGCCCGGTCGCCGGTACGGTAGAGACGGGCTCCCGGTTCGGATGTGAATGGGTCGGGCACGAACCGTTCGGCGGTCAGGTCGGGCCGTTCGTGATAGCCCCGAGCCACGCCGGCACCGCCGATATACAGTTCGCCGGGGACGCCGATCGGCACCTGATCAAGATGGGCATCCAAAAGGTGAATTTGCATATTGGCGATGGGGCGCCCAATGGGAACCGGCCGATCCGCCGCGGCGTCAGCGGCCCGGATTTCGCAGGCGCTGCTCCATACCGTGCCTTCCGTGGGCCCGTATTCGTTGTACAGCCGTACGCCGGGCAGACAGCCGTAGTGCCTGGCCACCAGAGCCGATGGGCAGGTTTCGCCGGCCACGATGATCGTGCGCAGGGAATCCAGTGGCCCGGCGGTATCCGCCCGGTCCAGCAGCAAGCCGTACAACGACGGCAGGCACAGGAGATGAGTAAGGCTTTCCTTGGCGATCAGTCCGGCCAGGGTGCGCGGGTCCTGCCGGCTATTCTCGGGCGGGATGCACAGCCGTCCCCCCCGGCTCAAGGTCCAGAAAATCCCGGCCACCGAGCTGTCGAACGCGAACGGGGACGCCAGCAGGAAACCATCCGGTGCTTCCGAATAGAAGCTGGAACGGACGGCGGTCGAGGCCACCGCGTTGGCGTGGCTGACGACAACCCCTTTGGGCTTTCCCGTCGAGCCGGACGTGTAAATGAGATAGGCGGCGTTCGATGGATGCGCGGATACCCACGGATTTACGCCCGACGGGCTGGCAAACTCCGGCTCGTCGCGATCTAAACACCAGGTTTCCACGGCGTTGGCCGGCCACTCTGCCAGTAGCCGCTCTTGGGTCAACAGGAGCGCCGCCCTGCAATCCGTCAGGAGTTCGGCGATCCGTTCCGGGGGATGGGAGGGATCGAAGGGCACGTAAGCGCCTCCGGCCTTGAGGATAGCCAGGATGCCGACCACCGCGTCGACGGAACGCTCCACGCACAGTCCGACCCGCACCTCCGGCCCCACGCCGCGTGCGCGCAAATGCCGCGCCAGCCGGCTGGCGCGCTCGTTCAGTTCGCCGTAGGACAGGCGGTGTTCCCCGCAGATCACTGCTGTCCGCTGCGGCTGTTTCGCGGCCTGAACCTCGAACAGTTCATGCAGACAAGTGTCTTGCGGAAATGCCCCGGCCGTCGTATTCCATTCGGCCAATTGGCGGCATTCGGCGTGCGTCAGCCAGGGCAATTCGTTCAGACGGGAATCCGGATGTTTGGCAATCGCCTCCAGCAGCGTTTCGAGGTGCCCCGCCATCCGGGCGATGGTGGCCGGTTCGAACAGTTCCGTGCTGTATTCGAAAACCGCCTCGAGCCCGTCGCCTTCGGTGAGATGCAAGGTCAAATCCGATTTGGAGGTTCCATAGTCCACCTCCAGCCGCTGTACTCTCAGGTCCGCGATCGCCACCTCCCGTATCGGCATGTTGTGCAACACCAGCACCACCTGGAAAAACGGGCTGTAACTCCGGTCCCGCGCCGGATTCAGCTCCTCGACCAGCTTCTCGAACGGCACGTCCTGATGCCCCTGGGCGGCCGTGGATACCTCCTGCATGCGGCTCAACAGCTCCGTGAAACGGGGGTTGCCGGACAGATCAGCGCGCAAGACCAGCATGTTGACGAACAGACCGATCAGGGATTCAAGTTCCGGGCGGGTGCGGTTGGCGACCGAAATGCCCAGGCACACATCGCTTTGCCCGCTATAGCGGTGAAGCAGCACGTTAAAGGCGGAAACCAGCGTGACGAACAGCGTTACGCCCCGCTCGCGGCTCAAGCCGCGCAGCCGTTCCGTCAGAGTTGGCGAAAGACGGAACGGGTAATTGGCCCCACGATCGGTTTGCACGGCGGGACGCGGATGGTCGGTGGGCAGTTTCAGCAGCGGCGGCGCGCCATCCAGTTGTTTCCGCCAATAGGCCAGTTGCCGCTCCAGGCGCTCGCCCTCGAGCCAGTGCCGCTGCCAGTGGGCGAAGTCTCCGTACTGGATGGATAAGTCTGGCAGGGGCGAGGCACGGCCTTCCCGAAAGGCATGGTAAATGGTCGCGAATTCCTGGAAAAGAATGCCGGCCGACCAACCGTCGGCGATGATGTGATGGAAGACGAACAGGAGTACATAATCCTGTTTGCCTTCCTGTTCGCCGAGATACAGGAGACTCATCCGGAGCAGAGGCCCCGAGGTGAGATCGAAAGGGGCGCCGCCCTCTTCCCGCGCCTTTCGGACAATCTCCGCTTCCCGCGCCGATGCGGACAGCCCGCTCAGATCGTGAACCTTCGCGGACAGCCTTAATTCGGGCACGACCCGCTGAACCGGCTGTCCGTCAACCATCACGAAAGTTGTCCGCAGGATTTCGTGGCGGCGCACGATTTCGCTGACGGCCCGTTCCAGCAGCGCGATGTCCAGCCGGCCCGTCAGCCGCAAGGCCGTCGGCACGTTATAGGCGACGTTGCTCCCTTCCAGCCGGTTCAGAAACCAAAGGCGCTGTTGGGGAAAAGACAAGGGCGCCGGGCCTTCGGGTTTTTTGGGGAGGGTTGTGGCCACCGAACCGGCGGCCCACTGGCCGCGCAACCGCTTTTGCAACAGCGCCCGTTTGGTTTCCGAGAGCTTCGTGTTGTCGTCCGGGAGAGTCGCACTAATCTGCATTTTCGAGTCCTCCGTTTTTTGAATGGATTCGGTTTGCCAATAGATTTTTGTGCCGGGCGGCCCGCCGTTTCTGCAGCCACCGGATCACGCCTGTGACGTACAGCACCGGGCAGGCGAGGCCGGAGAGAAACACCAGTATCCGTCCCGGCAGTCCCAGAGCCTGGCCGGAATGCAAGGGCCATTGCCACTGGGTGAACACTTCGCCCGCGGTGCCGACGGCCGGATCGTCCACGTCCAGGATTTCCCCGGTGTACCGGTCCATGACCACGCAGCGCCGATGCAGCAGGCTGCCGGGTGCATGGACGCCGTTCAGACAGACGGTATAGGTGTCCGCCGTTTCCACCGCCCCGTAAAGCCAGTCCGGACGCCCTTCGGGATAGCGGGCGTTTGCGATGGCCAGCGCCCGCGCCACGCCGATGGGTGCTCGATCCGCCTGCGGCGTTGACCGAAACCAGTAGCGGTACGTGGCAGGCGAGAACAGCTCGACCAGCGGCACGACGTGTTGCGGCAGGGTCATGAAGATGCCGGAGAACAGGACGGCGAACAGCACCAATGCCGAATAAACCCCGGATGTCTTGTGCAGATCGAAGGTGAATCTCTCGGGGCTCGCACGGCGCTTGATGGTCAGGGCTTGCCGCCAGTGGCCGCCGAGGGGCCACCAGACGACTAAGCCTGTCAACACCGAGATGAGCGAGATGGCGGCGATGATGCCGACCGCCACTCCGCCGTTTTCCCCGAGCAGCAGCGAATAGTGGAGTTGAAAGACGAACGGCATGAACGCTCGCGGCCAAGTGTCGTCAGCTCGCTGGACCAGCCGTATACCGGTGACCTGAGCCGTGTACGGATTCACGAAGGCTTGATACTGGTCCGGCCCGCTCGTTCCGGCAGGCACAGCATAAAACAACTGGAATGCCGCCCGATCGTTGCGCGGATAGTAGGCGAAGGTGAACGCAGCCCCGGACGGGAGGGCAGCCTCCGCCGCCGCCGTGATCTCGTCCATGGGGCGAAACGCCGCTTGGCCGTCAGGGCGGGCTTCAACCACCCGCAGCGCCGGATTCAGCCACTCGTCGAGTTCCTGCCAGAACACCAGAATACTGCCGGTCAGGCCGATCACGGCCAGAAACAGCCCCAGGACCAGTCCCAGCCACAAATGCAGGTCCAGCCACAGCCTGCGGCGGACTTTGAGGCGGGCGAGGCGGGCGGCCCGTCGGGTTTGCCTGTCGATGGACATCCGCGAATTTTCCTTGAGACTCCTAACCCAAGAGCAGTCTGCCGAACTGGATGGCCAAGCCCAGATCGCCTCCCGCCGCGATCTCGCCCTGTTCGTAAGCCTCCAGTGCGGTTTTCTCGCCGTTCAGGATGCCGCGCAGGGTGGCGCCCGAAAGCGTGATCGAGCAGCCCGTGTCATGCTCCCGGTGTTCCCGAACGGCGCGGAGGCTGGCTTCAGAGCCGGAGAAATCCACTATCCAGGCCCCATCCTCCACGCCTTCCACCAGGAATTTGCAGCTTCCCCGCAGGGTTTTGAAATCCTCCCGCTTCCGGGCCAGAATGCCGGCAAGATCGTGTTTCAGAAACCGGCTTATTCCGGATGCCGCATCGTCTTGCGGCGACGCCGGTCGCGTACCCGGTCTGGCTGAGGCGTAGTAGTTTTTTACCGAGGGATAACCCAGTTCCCGGTGCAAGGCATCGATGTCCGCCATCAATCTGTCCGGAATAAGGGTCGAAGGAATGACCGTGCCCATACCTATGGAATCCCGGCGGATGGTCTCCGACAACCACACTTTCAAATCTCCCTCCCCCTGGTCATGATGCACCGTGAACACCGACTTCAGAATGCTTTCGTCCCACTCGGCGTCCAGAAACCCGAACATGGACGACAATACCGCGCCGGGCTTGGCAACCAGGGATTCGTAGGTCACCCGAAAACAGCGGGCGGGATTCGCTGCCTCGAAAGCGAGCAACTTCCGGTTTTTTTCCAGCCAGCTTTCTATCATGGCGGCAACGAAATTCCGGGGATTTCCGGACACATAGGGCGCCAATTCCGGCATGAAGCCCAAGGGATTGAACTTGATGCAGGAGTGGACCACATCCATGCAGTTTCGATACAAGCAAATGAATAGGGCCTCGGGAAATATCTTGTCCAAAATAGGCAGATACTCGATATTCGAGGTGGTTTTCTCGCACCACCGCTGTTTTCCCTTGCCTCGCACATAACGCACCATCAGCTGTTCGACCGTCCGGCGCGCCTCCCCGATGGCTATCCGCTCCCTTTCCTTCTCGCCCATCACGTTGGGCAATTGCCCGATCGAATAATAGGCTGCGTTAAACAACCCGTCACAGAGCTTTCCCAAGTCCAACTGGGCCGAACTGCAAATATCGGGATGGGTGTCGATAATGCATCTCAGCAAGGTGGAGCCGGACCGCTCGCAGGAGAGTATGAATAGGGGCAATCGTCTGGAATCGATGTTTCCGTGCACCATGGAGCCTCGGCAATCGGCATTGGTTTTTCTCAAGGGAGTGGATAATTCCTTATGGAACGAACCTTTCAGGCGGGTTCACGCCGTTCAGAACTCGATTCGCATGGAGCCGATAAACGTCCGCGGCGCCCCAAACGTACTGGAGCCTCGGAAACCTGCGCTGTTCTGGAAAAAGCGCTTGTCCAACAGATTGTCCACATTGAACTGGGTAACGAGCCGGGAACGGCCTATCTTCCATTGATAGCTCGCCATCAAACCGACGGTCGCATAACCAGGCAACTGAAAACTATTATCGAGATCTCCTTGCCGCTGGCTGCGTACGACGACGCCGGCACCTAGCTTTAACCCTTCGATTGCACCTTCCTGAAACTCGTAAGTCGACCAAACCGTGCCACCGTGCTTGGGCACGTTGTATAGCTGGTTTCCTTTGGTAGTGTCGTTGGCTTTGGTAATCTCGGTCTGCGTGAAGGCATAGGCCAGAATCGCTTTCCATCCCGGAAGAATTTCTCCCGTCATGTCGAATTCCACCCCTTTGCTGCGCGCTTCGCCGACTGCGGACAAAAAACCTTGCTGAGCGAGGCTGGGATCCGGATTCGGCGTGAGGATGTTTTGCTTGGTCAGCTCGTAATACGCGAGCGTTCCGATCAACCGGCCATCGAACAGCTCGGTCTTGATGCCGGTTTCCCATTGTTCGGCGGTTTCCGGTTTTAGGATCGAGCCGTCGGCCTGTACCAAACCCGCCGCGCCCAAGGCGCCATAGCTGCCGAAGTTTTCGGCGTAATTTCCATAAAGAGAGAGTTCCCGCAGGGGTTGCCATAGCAGCCCGACTCTGGGTTTGAACGCCGTGTCGTCCCGTCTTGCGCTCCCGAAAATGCCCGTGCCGGTCTGCTCTATCCGGGCGTCGTCATAACGGGCCCCCGCCAGCAAGTGGAACTGATAAGGCAGATCCACCTGATCCTGGAGATAAACCCCGTTCCATTCGTTGCTGATGCTGGTGGTGGAGAAATCGGACGGCTGGAATACCGGCCTGGGCGCGTCGTGAACCGGGTTGAAGATATCCAGCTGAGGAGCCGCAAGAAAGGCGAAACGGCTATCCACCGAAGTATTGTAATAATCCGTGCCTATCAGCAGGGTATGGCGAAGATTCCAGGTAGAGAAATGCCCGGTCAGGTCCAGGGACGTGTAATAGGTTTCCACATCCCGGTTTCCCTTTACGTTGCTGCGGTTCAGATGTACCTGATCCGGCATGAAACCGCCCAACGTTTCCAGTTGGTCCGTATTGCGGAAATCCGCGGTGAACCTATGGCTTAAGGTCCAGTCATCGTTGAACGCATGGGTGGTCACGATGGTCGGCAAGGTATCCTCGAAGCCGATGTTGTTGAATGCCTCGCTCTTGGAGAAATTGACAGGAACAAACGCAGGACGCTTGCTTCCGGGCTGCGTGGGAACACCGAAGTTGGCTACCTTGTCTCCGCTCAAATAGGCCAATTGCAGAAGAACCTGGGTACTGTCGCTGATTTTCCAGCGCATGGAGGGCGCGACAAACACGTGTTCGTTTCTCACGAAATCCGCAAAGGATTTCGAATCCTGATAGGCCAGGTTGAAACGGTAGGAAAGCGCGTCGTTGTTCGGTATTGCTCCGGTGGCGTCCAGGGTCGTGCGGTAAAGGTCGAACGAGCCGAATTGCTGTTGCAGCGAGTAGTACGGCGCATCCAGCGGCTTTTTGGTGACCATGTTGATTATTCCGCCCGGATCGATGCGCCCGTACAGGACGGAAGCCGGCCCCTTGAGCACATCGATGCGCGACAGATCGGCGGTTTCGCGGAAGCCTTGGGATACGCTTTCCGGAAAACGATAGCCGTCGCGGTAAACATTGCCCGTGAGAAAACCGCGAATGACGAACGATTCGTTATCGAGCGTGGAGAAACTGTTGTCGATGTAAACGCCGCTGACGTTTCTCACGGCATCCTCGACCCTGAACACCTGCTGATCGTCCAGGACCGGCTTGGTCACCACCTGCACCGACACCGGCGTCTCCATGATGGGTGTGTCGGTCTTGGTGGCCGTGGAAGCATTGGGAACGGCGTAATCCTTGTTATGGGGATCGTTGGCGTCGTAGCCCGCTTTAGCCGTTACAGTTACTTTTCCGAGCGCAAGCGCATCGCCTGCATTAGTATCAGAGGCTACGGGCGTTACTTTGCGCTCCAGGGTCACCGTCCGCTGGCCGGTAAAACGGGCCTGCACGGGCGTTCCGGTCAGCAACGCTTTCAAAGCCTTTTCCGGCGTATAGGCGCCTTTGAGAGGTACGCTACGCAACCCTTTGGCGACATCACCTTCGTAAAGGACTTGGACACGGCTCTGCGCAGTGAAAGCGGATAGCGCACGGGCGAGATCCTGCGCCGGGATGTCGAATTGAATCGGCGCCTCGGCGGTGGTCGCTGCCTTGCCGAAGGGTTCCGGCTCCGCTCCGAAGGAGACGAGCGGAACATAGGCCGCGAAAGCCGCGGCGATGGCTACACTCGTTCGGGTAAGAACCCATCGTGACGAATGCAGACCATCCGTCGAAGCTGTCTCGGTGCGGCTCACCTCCTGAAATGACAGGGATTTTTGTTGTCGATCCCTATTGATCTGCGAGACGTCTTCCCCAGCAAATTTCAAGTTATAGGCTGTTGTCATACTCATAGTTATTCTTTTTTCTCGACAGGTTGGTCAAATTACATAATCGCGTAGTCCCATCCGGCGCCACGATGCTAAAAGGCCCTCACCCAACTCTCCCAGAGAGGGCTTTTTTCAGAGCCTTCTCTAGTTCATAACCCGTCCTCCAGTAACGCCTGGGCTTCCTCTTCCGAAAGTGATTCGAGTTGTTCGATCAGGCATTCCTCGATCACCAGGGCGAGTTGCGCGATGGTGGAAGCTTCGAAGACCCGTCTTAGGGGAACATCGACGCCGAAAGCAGCCCGCACCCGAGACAGCACCTGCACGGCTATTAGGGAGTGCCCGCCCAGGTCGAAGAAATTGTCTTCGACGCCGACCCGTTCCATGCCCAACACCTCTTTCCAGATGCCGGCGAGAATTTCTTCGGTGGGACTTCGCGGTGCCATATAGCGATCTTCCCGTTGCGTGGTGATGTTCGGCACGGGCAGGGCTTTGCGATCGATTTTGCCGTTGGCGCTGAGAGGCAGGGCATCGAGTCGGACAAATGCCGAAGGCACCATGTAATTCGGCAACCGGGAAGACAGGTGGGCGCGTAGTTCGTCCGCCAGGGCAGCATCGTTGTCCTCCTCGTTTCTTCCGCACACCACGTAGGCCACCAGACGTTTGCCGCCCGGTCCTCCGTCGTCCCGTGCCATGACCACGGCCTGCTCCACCACCGGATGCAGAAGGAGTTGCGCTTCGATTTCGCCCGGCTCGATGCGGACGCCCCGGATCTTCACCTGATGGTCGATACGTCCCAGGAATTCGATGGTTCCGTCCTCGCGATAGCGACCGAGGTCGCCGGTACGGTATAAACGGCCGCCGGAACTGCCGATGGGATCGGGAATGAACTTTTCCGCCGTCAGTTCCGGACGGTGGAGATAGCCCCGCCCGACCTGGATTCCGGCCACGCATATTTCACCGGGCACGCCCACCGGAACGGGCGCAAGCCAAGAGTCCAGGAGATAGAGCCGGGTGTTGTCCACGGGACGCCCCACGGGTACCAGCGTATCCGTCTCGGCGGGAGGTTCCCGCACTTCGTAGTAGGAGACATCATCGGAGCACTCGGCGGGTCCATAGGCGTTGAGCACCCGCACGTGCGGGAAGCGCTCCATCCAGCGGCGGCATAACTCCGGCGGAAACGCCTCGCCGCAGGCGATCAGCCAGCGCAAGCTCGGCAGTTCGATATCCGTGGCCATGTCCACCAGCGCCTGGATCAGGGACGGCACAGCTTCGAGCACGGTGATGCCGGATTCGGCGAGCCGCTTCAACAATCGCCCCGGCTCCCGCACCGTTTCGTCCGGCACAATCTCGACCCGCGCGCCGCAGACGAGCGCCGTCAGGTGCTGCCACACGGAAATGTCGAAGCATTGCCCGGCGGTCTGGGCGATCACGTCGGCCACGGTCAGTTCCAGGGTCGGCACTTTGGTGATGAGGTTGTTGAACATGCCCCGGTGCTCGACCATGGCGCCCTTGGGCGCGCCGGCAGAGCCCGAGGTGAAGATGACAAAGGCCAGATTGTGCGGGGCATAGCGGCGCGGCGGGTTGTATACCCGATCCTCGCGGGATTCCAATTCATTCAGCATGAGGATGGTAGGTTGGACTGACGACAGGAAGCCCAACGAAGTCGCTGCCAAAGCCCGCGCGCGCTCCCGATAGGAAGCGCCGGCCAGCATCAACCCGGCCCGGCTCTCCTGCAACACCTGCGCCAGACGCCCGTCGGGGTGGCCGGGGTCCAGTGGAAGATAGGCCCCACCGGCTTTGAACAGGCCCAGGATCATGACCAGGAAATCAAGGCCCCGATCGCTCAGCAGGACAACGATGACGTCGGGGCGAACGCCGTGGCGGATCAAGCCATGGGCCAGGCGGTTGGCGCGCATATTCAATTCCCGGTAGGTCAGGCATTCGCCCTGGCAGGCTACTGCCACCGCCTCCGGCGTCCGCTCCACTTGGGCTTCGAAGCGCGCCACCACATCGCAGGGTTCCGGATAGGGCCGGTCCGTCCTGTTCCATGCGTCCACCAGTTGGCGATGCTCCACGGCGGTGAGCATCGCTAGTTCCCCCAGCCGTTTTTGCGGATACCGGATCATGTCTTCCAGCAGGGTTTTGAAATGCCCTAGCATCCGCTCGACCACCGCTGCCTCGAACCTTTCGGTGTGGTAGGTAATCTGCAGATGCATCCGCTCTCCGGGAATAACCATGCCGTTCAGCGGATAATTGGTATGGGTGCGGGTCTCCACTCCGACGATGTTCAAACGCCCCGCGCCGCAGCGGAGACTCGGGTCGATAGGGTAGTTTTCGAAAACCAGCAGACTCTCGAACAGTGGCCGCTCGCGCGGCACCTCGCTCCAGGACTGAATCCGTACCAGCGGGGTATATTCGTATTGGCGCAATTCGATGTTCTGCCGCAGCAGGCCGTGCAGAAAGTCCGGCAGCGGCAGGTCCGGCAACAGGACCACCCGCAACGGCAGGCTGTTGATGAACAGGCCCAGCATGATTTCGCTACCGGCCAGATCAGTGGGGCGTCCCGCCACAGTCACGCCGAACACGACTTCGCTCCGTCCGCTGTAATGGCCCAGCATCAAGGACCAGGCCGCCTGAATGAAGGTGTTCGGCGTCAGATGGTGTCGTTGTGCCAGGGCAAGCAGGCTTTGGGTGTCCTGTTCTGACAGGAAAGCGATGACATCGCCTACACTCTGTTCGGACTCCCGGCCGGGCGGGGCCGGTTGGTCCACCCGGAGCGGCGTGGGCTCGGCGAATCCCCGCAGATGCTGCTGCCAGAAATCCGCGGCGGACTCTTCGGTGCGGTTCTTGAGCCACGCGATGTAACCGCGGAAGCTGGGCGCGGCCGGCTGGGAAAGCGTTCGGTCCTCCACCAGGGCCTCGTAATGGGCTTTGAGATCGGTGAGGATCAGGGAGGTACACCAGGCATCCACGAGAATGTGGTGATAGCTTCTGACAAAGCGGTAGCGGTCTTCGCCGAGGCGGATCAGCCGTATCCGCACCAGCGGCGGAGTGAGAAAATCGAAACCCCGTTGCCTTTCGACGTCGAGCAGGCCATCCAGTCGGGCCTTTTGCTCGGAGTCCGGCAGGTCCCGCCAATCCAGGTATTCAAACGGCAGATCGACCCGCCGGTGCACGATCTGGCAGGGACCGGAGGCGATGTCCCAGACGAAGGTGGTCCGCAGCGCTGGGTGGCGGTCGACCACCCGCTGCCACGCCTGCCGGAATAACTGTTCGTCCACGGGGCCGTCCAGTTCGAAACGATCCTGCATGAAGTAAATGCCGGAATGGGGCGCCATCAGGGTATCGAACAGCATGCCTTCCTGCATGGGGGAAAGCGGATAGATGTCTTCGATGACGCGCGGGTCGTACGGCAAAACGTCCAGCTCCGCCTGGGTCAGGCGGGCCAGGGGGAAATCGCCGGGGGTCAGGCCAACGGCTTCCGGCGACAGGCTATGAGCGATCAAGGCGCGCAATGCCTCGAGATGGCGCCCGGCGAGTTCCGTCACGGTCGCTTCCCGGTAGCGCCCGGCGCTATAGCGCCATTCCAGATGCAGTTGGCCGTCGGCTACGTGGGCAGTGATTTCCAGTTCGTAGGTGCGGGTGCCTTCCCCATTGCGGCAGGGCCCCGCCGACTCCCGGGCCAGAATCCAGGGCGCTCCGTTCAGTGCCGGGTCCAATTGGCCCAGATAATTGAACAGAACCTGGGCGGCGGGCCGTTCCGCGAGCGGCTGCGCAAAACCGCCCGCCGCGAGGTAGCGCAGCAGTCCATAGCCGATGCCCTGGCGCGGGGTGCGGCGCAGCTGCTCCTTCACTGCCTTGACGGCGCCGCCGGGAGTGTTTCCCGTCGGCAGGCGGACGCCTACCGGGAATACGCTGGTAAACCATCCGACGGTACGGGAAAGATCGAGGTCTTCGAACAGGTCTTCCCGGCCATGGCCTTCCACGTCGATCAGAACGGCTTCATTCCGGCTCCAGCCGCCCAGGGCTTGGGCCAGCGCGGCAAGCAGCAGCGTGTTGGTCCCAGTGCGGTAGGCCATCGGCGCTTTCCGCAGCAGGGACTGCGTTTCCTTAGCGCCCAAGGTCGTGATGACGACGGCGGTGCAACGCTCGTTGCGGGCGCCGTCCGGGCAATCCACCGGCAAGGGCGGGAAATCGGCGACGGCGTCCAGCCAGTAGGCCATCTCCTCGCGCAGGACTTCGCTCTGGGCCAGCCGGTGCAGCCGTTCCGCCCAGTGCCGGAAGGCCGTGGTCTTGGGAGGCAAGCTCACGGCCTGTCCTTGCGCCAATTGCCGGCAGGCGGTGTGCAGGTCTTCCAGCAAAATGCGCCAGGAGACGCCGTCCACAGCCAGATGGTGGATGACGAGCAGAAGGCGCGCGCCGCGCTCCCGCCCCAGATCGAACCAGACCGCCCGCAGCAGTGGCCCTTCGCTCAGATGGAGGCTGGCCTGCCAGCGGCGGCATTCGGCTTCGATCTCGGCGGCCTGTTGTGCTCCCGGAACCCGGCTCAGATCGACGCGGTGGAAGACGGAATGGGATTCCTCCGCCAGGCTACTCTGGCGCCATTTGCCCTGTTCCCACTGGAAGCGCAGCCGCAGGGCATCGTGGTGTGTGATCAGACGGTTCAGCGCCTGTTCCACCAGCAAAGGATCAAGCGGCGTTTCGATTGCCAGTAAGACGGCCTGGTTCCAGTGGTGGGGGTTGGGCAGATTCTGTTCGAAGAACCAGCGCTGGATCGGCGTCAGCGGCATTTCTCCGCTCACCGTGCCCTGCTCGGCGTGCAGGTCGGTGGCTTGGCCGGCCGCCCCGGCCAGTTCGGCGACGGTTTGATGCTGGAACAACTGGCGCGGCGTGAAGCTCAGGCCGGCCTGCCGAGCCCGGCCGACGACCTGAATGGCGAGAATGGAATCGCCCCCTAGGGCGAAGAAATTGTCGTGGATGCCGACCCGCTCGACCTGCAACAGATCGGCCCAGAGCCGGGCCAGGGTGTCCTCGGCGGCATTGCGCGGCGCCACGTACTGGTCGGCGAGCCGCGGGCCGGTCTCCGGGACCGGCAGCGCCTTGCGGTCCAGCTTGCCGTTCGGGGTCAGCGGCAGCCGATCCAGCCGGACAAAAGCCGTCGGGATCATGTAATCGGGCAGGGCCTCCTTGAGAAAGGCGCGCAGGATCTCACTCTCTCCCGGCTCCTCCGCCGTTGGGGCATTGGAAACCAAATAAGCCGCCAGGCGCTTATGGCCGGGGACATCCTCCCGCGCCACCACGACCGCCTCCCGGACCTTCGGATGTTGCCGAAGCCTGGCTTCGACTTCGCCCGGCTCGATGCGAAAGCCGCGAATCTTGACCTGATGGTCGATCCGGCCCAGAAATTCAAGGGTGCCGTCTGGACGCCAGCAGGCCAGATCGCCGGTACGGTACAGGCGGGCGCCGGGCCCGGCCCCAAACGGCGCGGGCACGAACCGTTCGACGGTCAGGTCGGGCCGTTCATGATAGCCCCGCGCCACCCCGGCCCCGCCGATGCACAGTTCGCCCGGCACGCCGACGGGCACGGGATTGAGCCGGGCATCCAGCAGGTAGATGCGGGTATTGGCGATGGGCCGACCGATGGAGACGGAGCGGTCCGGTTCGGCCGTTGCGGCCGGAAGCTCGTAGCCGCTGCACCATACCGTGCCTTCGGTGGGGCCGTACTCGTTGTACAGCCGGGTTCCGGGCAAGGACTGGTAATGCTTGGCCGCCAGGTCCGGCGGGCAGGCTTCCCCGGCCACGATGGCCACGCGCAACACGTCCAGCCGCCCGCGGTCCGTGCAGTCCAGCAGCAGGCCGTACAGCGACGGCAGGCACAGAAGATGGGTCAGGCGTTCCCGCGCGACCAGATCGGCCAGCGCCTCCACATCCTGGTGGCTGCCTTCGGGCGGGATGCACAGCCGTCCTCCCCGGCTCAGGGTCCAGAAGATGCCCGCCACCGAACTGTCGAAGGCAAACGCGGACAACAGCAGGAAACCGTCCAGAGGTTCCGGATAGAAGCGGAACCGGGCCAGGGTCGAAGCCACCGCATTGGCGTGGCTGACCGCCACGCCTTTGGGCTTGCCAGTCGAACCGGAGGTGTAGATCAGGTAGGCGGCGTTCAGAGGCCGGACCAAGGCCGGCGATGGTTCCGCCGCTGGTTCGGCAGCGTCGGGCCAGTCGTGATCCAGGCAGAGAACCTGCGCGATTCCCTCCGGCAGTTTCTCCAGCCAGCGTTCCTGAGTCAGCAGCACCGAGGCGTCGCAGTCGGTCAGGATTTCGGCAAGCCGCTCTCCGGGCTGGCCCAGATTGAGGGGCACATAAACACCGCCGGCCTTGAGAATGCCCAGAATGCCGACGATCGCCTCGGCCGAGCGCTCCACGTACAGCCCGACCCGCGTCTCCGGCCCCACGCCCAGCCCCGAGAGATGGCGGGCCAGCCGGTTGGCGCGGGCGTTCAGTTCGCCGTAGGAAAGCCGCTGCCCGGCATAGACCACCGCCACCGCGTCGGGCGTATCCGCCGCCTGTGCCTCGAACAACTCATGGAGACAGTGCTCCTCGGGGTAATCCGCAGCCGTCGCGTTCCATTCCGCCAGCACCTGGCGGCGTTCTGCCTCGGGCAACAGGGGCAGGTCGCCCAGGCAGGTGTCCGGATCGGCGGCGATTCCCCGCAGCAACACCTCGAAACGATGCGCTAAGCGAGCGATGGTATCCGGCTCGAACCGTTCGCGGCGATACTGGAAGGAAAACATAAGGCCATCCCGGCACTCGGCGGCCATCAATTTCAGGTCGAAATTCTCGACCCGTTGCTGTAGGGCCAGGGAACGCGCCCGCCAGTCTCCCCAGTTCCACGGCTCGCTGTCCTCTCCCAGGGCAAGTTGCGCAAGTGCGTCCTCAATGCCCGCCTGTGACCGCTGCAACACGAACAGGGTTTGGTAAATGGGCCAATGCTCGGCGGTGCGCTCGGGCTGCAAGCGCTCCACCAGCAATGGAAAGGGAAAATCCTGATGTTCCAGGGCACCGAGCCAGGCGTCGCGCACCTCCGCCAGATAGGCCAAAAAGGGTTTGCCGGCCGCGGGATACGTGCGCAGAGGCACCGGATTGACGAAATTCCCCACCACCGGCGCAAACCGGCTCCGGCTGCGCCCGCTGGTGGGAACGCCCACGATCAGATCGGTCTGCCGGGTGCAGCGGTGGAGCAGCACTTTGTAGGCGGCAAGCAGCAAGGCGAACAGGGTGACGCCGTGCCGACCGGCCAGGGCTTTGAGCTGGCGGGTCTCCTCTCTGTCGAACCTGAGCGCCAGCGAAGTGCCGCGATAGTCGGGCGTTTTCGGTCCGGAACGATCGGCTGGCAAGGCCAGCCGCGGCAGTTCGCCGGAGAGCCGGGCTCGCCAAAACTCCCAGGCTCTTTCGCCATTCGGGCTTGCCAGGTAGCTGGCCTGCCAGGCAACGAAATCCCGGTAGCCGGCGGACAGATTGGGCAGCTCAGGCTCGCGGCCCACCGCCATGGCGCCATGGATCGCTTGCAACTCATTGAGCAAGATGAGCAGCGACCACAGGTCCAGGGCGATGTGATGGGCGCAGAGCAGAAGGGTGTAAGCGCAGGCCGAAGGTTTTGCGCTATGGCGATAAAGGACAGCGCGGAAGACCGGCCCCCGGACCAGATCGAAAGGTTCCCGCGCCCGCCGGGCCATATCGTTCTGGATTTCGGTTTCCGACAGGGCGGAAGCATCGACGACGGCAAAGTAATCGGGCAGCCCGGACAGCGGCAGCACCGTTTGCAACACGGCATCGCCTTCGGCCCGGTAGACCGTGCGCAGCATGTCATGACGCTGTACCAGCCGGTCGAAGGCCCGCCACAACAGGTCTTCATCGACCCACCCGTCGAGACGCAGGGCCAGATGCAGGTTGTAGACAATGCTGTCCGGTTCCATCTGCTGCATCGCCCACATGGCTATCTGCGGGGCGGACAGGCTGGAAGCCGAAGGCTGGGGGTCTGAGGCTGGAGGCTTAAGAACCCCGGTCTTCGCCTCCGATTTTAAACCTCCAGCCTGGCTTGCCAGAGCCTCGGCCACCTCTCCCAGCGGCGTTTCGGACAGCAGCAGGGATAACGGCGCCTCGATGTCCAGCAGATCGTCCAACGCGTGCTTGAGTTCGACGGCCTTGAGCGAATCGAGACCCGCCGCTCGCAATGGCGCGTCGATGGGTACGTCGGACTCGGCGATCCTCAGCAGACGCGCGATCTCGGTCCGGAAGAAACGAGCGATCAGCGCAGCACGTTGCGATTGAGGGAGAACGGACAAGGCTTCCCGTAGGAGTCGGGGTTGCGCGGCACGTCCCATGGATTCGTGGAATTCCCTCACCCCGATCGGCTTCGCCCCTCTCGCTTCACTCTCCCCAGAGGGAGAGGGGTTCTGCTCTGCCAAAGAGGGGGGCAGGGCGCCGGAGTCGATGCTTGCGCCCGTGACTTCGCCCGAGCGCGCCACTACCGGCAGAGTACCTTTCAAATACGCCTGCTTGCAGGCTTGCCGGCGCAGTTTGCCACTGGAGGTCTTGGGAACGCCGCCGGGCTGGACCAGAACCAACTCGGCGGCCGTCAATTCACAAGCCTCGGCAAGCGCGCTCCGCATAGACGCGAAAACCCCTTCGTGATCGGCTTGGCGCATGGCCTCACGGGCCAGTTCCGCGACCACGATAAGCTGTTCATCGTCCTGACCGATCACCGAAAATGCGGCGCAGCCGCCGGGACGCAAGGTCTCCACGCCGTCGGTCAGGGCGTGCTCGATATCTTGCGGGTAAACATTCCGGCCCCGGACGATGATCAGGTCCTTGATGCGTCCGGTGACGTATAACCGGCTGTCGTCGATCAAACCCAGATCGCCGGTACGGAGGAAAGAGACTTCAGGCTTCAGGCTGGCAGCCAGAGGCCGGATTTCCATAGCCTGCAGTCTGGGGCCTATGGCCTTCAACCGGGCGCGGAAGGTGTTCTCGGATTCTTCCGGACGGTTCCAGTAACCTTGCGCCACGCTGGGGCCCGAGACCCAGATTTCGCCTTCCCGGCCCGGCAGGCACGGTTTTCCCGTATGGGGATCGACAATTTGGACAATATGGCGATCCGCGGGCAAGCCGCAGGAAACGAGGCTGGAGGCTGGAGACTTGAGGCTTGAGGAATCGCCGATCCTGGGTTTGGCCTTTGTTTCCTCCAGCCTCAAGCCTCCGGTCTCTAGCCTCGCTCCTGTTACAAACAGCGTGGCCTCGGCCAGACCGTAACAAGGAAAGAAACTTTCGCGGCGAAAGCCGCATTCCGCGAAGGCACCGGCGAAACGCTCCAGCGTCGCATGGCGCACCGGTTCGGAGCCGTTGAAGGCCAACGTCCAGGCGCTGAGATCCAGGTCGCGCTTTTGTTCGGCCGTCACCTTGCGAACGCAGAGATCGTAAGCGAAGTTGGGACCGCCGGAAGTCGCGGCCCGATATTCGGAAATGGCCTTCAGCCAGCGTACCGGCTTCTCCAGAAAGGCCATGGGCGACATCAGGACGGCGGTAGAGCCGACATAAAGCGGCTGGAGGATGTTTCCGATCAAGCCCATGTCGTGATACAGGGGCAGCCAGCCGACCACGGTCGAGCGCTCGGTGTGTCCGAAGCTTTGTCGGATGGCCTTCTGGTTGGCGAGCAGATTGCCGTGGCTCACCATCACGCCCTTGGGGTCGCCGGTGGAACCCGAGGTGTATTGCAGGAAGGCGATGTTTTCCGGCGCGAGTACGGGCGCCTGCCAACACCCGGCTTCGTCCGAAGCCACGGTATCGGTGGCGAACCAGTTCGACGCGGCGCGCAGCGCGCCTCCCACGAATTCATCCCGGAATTTTGCGGCGAGTTCCGCCGTGGTCATGATGATCTCAGGTGCGGCGTCGCGCATCACGGCCTGGAGGCGCGGCAGATGCTGGCGGGTCGGAGGATAAGCCGGTACCGCGATGGCTCCGGCATACAGGCAGCCGAAAAAGGCCTCGATATATTCAAGCCCCGGCGGATACAGCAGCACCGCTCGTTCCCCGACCATACCCAGGGTCTGAAGGCGGGCGGCGATGGCGCGGGCGCGCCGGTCTAGATCGGCGAACGTCAGCCGGCCGTTTTCGATTTCGCCGTCGGCGAGAAAAACGTATCCTTTTCCTAAGGCATCCTCGTTGGCTCTCGCGCCCAGCAGCTCGACCAGATTGGAGCAAGTCATCCCAACATTTCCCGTCACTCCGGACTCGTCGAAGTTGCGCACTGCGGCCTCCTTTATGAAACGTAATTCAGATATGAGCGGTACCAGGGGAGTACCCGCTTGGCGGAAACGCCGGCGCATAGCCCGAGGGCGATCACCGTGTTGTAGTACACGTTCTTGAGCGGCATCCCTCGTCCCAATGCCAAAATTCCCTGAACGGAGCTGTCGCGGGTATGCCAGTCCACGTTGAAGGAGATGGCGCAGTCGAGACTGCGGACGTGGTGAAGCATTCCCGGGGGCATGTAAAGCATGTCTCCCGGTTCCACGGTGCACTCTCGAACCTGCGCCTCCCGAAAAAGCGGATGACGCACGAAATTCGGGTTTTCGGCGTCCACTTCGCACCAACGCCACCGATAGCGGTAACAGTAGGAGAGCTGGTCGTGATCCAGCAGAATAAACCGCTTCCGCCCCGCCACCTGGAAGAACAGGTTATGGGTGAGCAGGCAATCGAAATGGAGCGGCGTCAGACTGTGTGTCGGCCCCAGGAAGAACTGGGCGAACTGCAACCAATAAGGTCGGTACCAGCCCGGAAAATAGTCCGACGGAAAGCCGCGGAGGTCGTTTGCCGCATCGGGTAAGACGCTGAGTAGCGGCACGTCGTGAAAATAGGGCGGCCGATCCTTGGCTGCCATTTCGTCCGATTCAAGCCGGGATTGGTAGGCCTCCAGTTGATCCAGATACTCGCTCAACCTGGCGTCGACCGTCCTCAAACCGGCGACGCCTTCATCGGCCAGCCCTTGCTTGAGCTTGACGAAGCGTTGGCCGGAGACTCGGCGCAGATGGTCGAATGTCCAGCGAGCGAGTGCCGGGCAATGGTTGAGCGCCCCGCTCACGACTACCGGAACGCCTTTGGCCACGTACCCGGAGAAAAAATCGGCGGATGAGAGTTTTGCTCTGTGCTCGATTGGAGGGTATACCTTACCTGCAGCCGGATTCCCCGGTTGCGCGTCTGCCGCCGTTTCGATCGCCGGCTTCCGGAGCATCAAATTCGCCATGCTCCCTCCGAATGCCTGCGTAGTTCCATACCCTTCAAACCAGCATTTCCCGGCATGCTTCCGGTCGTACTAGAAATCGCTCTCGAGTCGGATTCACGGGAAGGAACGGCGGTCGCCGGCTTGGTCGTTGTCGTGCTTTCCACCCAGTGGCGAACCGTGACTCGGACCGGCTCTCCCTCTACCGCGAGAGCCGAAACGAAACCGTGAATCAGGTCGAGAGGGTAAAGCCACCAGCCGGACGGCTGCCCCAGCGCGTCTTGAATCTCGACGGCGGATCGGGTTTCGAGCGATCCCAAGGGTACGTCGAAGGCGTCGAGGGGTAGCGACAAACCTTCGCCACGACCTTTGACGTAGGCTTCCTTTCTCGTCCAGCCCAGTAGAAATGCCGCAGCCTTGTCGTCCGACGGAATCTCGCCGAATTCGGCCTGTTCGGTCGACGAAAAGACCAAAGGCGCCAATTCCTGCCAGGGGACATCGTTCCTCAGGGGTTCGATATCGATACCGACATTTCTGTCGTTAGAAATGGCGTAGGCCGCCCAGCCGCCGGCATGGGAGAGATTGAACCGGAGCCGCTCGGCGAGACGGCCCGCCACCATTTCGCCGGGAGCGAAATGGGACGCGCAGCGGCCCGTCGGGGCGGAGTCCATGGAGGGACTCCGCAATTCCGGCTTGCCGAAGGCGCCATAGGAGAAGCGGATTTCAGAAGGATCGATGTTCAGGTATCCGCCGAGCAGCCGGCGGAGAATTCCCCTGGCCGCGATGTATCGAATCCTGTCCCGCTCGAACGCGAAGCGGCCGGCCCGATTGCGCTCGTCTTCCGACAAATCCGTAAGGAACGGATTTGAACAGCCGATAGGCTGGCCCCGAAAGGGAGAATCCCAGGGATGGGATTCGTAAAGGACGGCGCTTTGGGCTTTAATCTTGCCGATAGCGGGAACCAGCGGTATACACCAAACGTGAACTTCGCCAGGCGACAGCCGGGGAAAGTTAGCGGTGGAATTCAGGACCCGGGACATCCGTATCTCCTTAACAGAAAGAATATCCGCCGACCCGGACGGTCAGTGTCTGCATCACGACGCTTTCCCCACTAAACCCGCCTCCCGCCGAGCGGTTTCCTCCATGTGTTTGCGCAGGCTCAAGGGCCGCATGTCCGTCCACACCTCCTTGATGTAGTCCAGGCACTCTTGTTTGGGGCCGGTCTTGCCGACCGTTCGCCAGCCTTTGGGCACCTCCTTGTATTCCGGCCAGATCGAGTACTGCTCCTCATGGTTGACGACCACGTGATAGATCGTCGTGTCTTCCTCTTCATCCCAAGCCATGTTTTTTTGCCCTCCGAATTCGAGTTCAAGCAACCAGGATTCGTATTCGTACCCGAGGGTCTTTTTACCCTCGATACTGGTAATGACGGAAACCTGCAGTCGAACCCGTACTCGGGGACGAAAATTTTTTTCTGAACGTTTTGAAGAGGGTGTATCGTATCCGGCGGTCTGGATGCCTTGTACCGCTGGAATAGGAATAGGAAGAGGAGTGGGAAGGGAGTTGGGTTGCCGAAGACTGCTTACCCAGCCTTCAGCCGTAGGTTGCCGGCTCAGAGGCCGGGTTGATAAAGGAGGGTCAGCGCACCGGAGAGATTCAGGGAGCTCAGCCCCAAGGTTTTCTCGATGGCGGTAAGAATGTCCCGAGGCTGGGTCAGGTCGAAGGCGCCGCTGACGATCCGTTGACGAATGCGCGGATCGGCGATCATGAGCTGGCCGGGGAAGTAGCGGTTCAACTCGTCGACTACGGCGGAGAGGGGCTGCAGGTCGAACACCAGGAGCCCCTCGCGCCAGGCCGTCGCTTGCCGGGCATCCACGCGCAGAACGGGACCGATGCCGTCGCTGTCACCGGTCGCCTGCAGCCCGGCGGTCAGTTCGACCGCTTGGTTCTCGGCGCCCTCGGCGTAGACCCGCACCCGCCCCTCGGACACCGTGACGGTCATCCGCTCATCCTGCTCGTACACGTTGAAGGCGGTACCCGTGACTTGGGCCACACCGTGCGCGGTAGCGACGATGAAGGGGCGGGCAGGGTTGTGAGTCACCTGAAAATAAGCTTCGCCTTCCAGGAGTTTGATCACCCGTTGCTCTGGGGTGAACTCGACCGACAGGGCCGAATGGGTATTGAGCGTGATATGGGAACCGTCTTCCAGCGTGAAGTCCCGCCGCTCGCCCCACCGGGTGTGATAATCGCTGGTCCAGAAGCGAAGAATGCCCGGCAACCATAGGACCATAGCCACCGCTGCCGCCAAAGAGAGACCCGCAAAAGCCCGGCGCACCGGTTTTCCTGCGAACGGCGATGCGGCCCTGAGGACGGGGGGATCCACGCCAGCTTTCAAACGAGCCTGTACTTCCTCTTGCTCGAAAACCCGCCGCGCGGGCTCATCCAACAACGCCCAGAATTTCTCGACGTCCGCATACGCCTTCGCATGCCTGGGGCTCAGCTTGCGCCAGGCCTCGAAACGACCACGATCCTCCGGCGTAGCCTGGCCGGAGTGGAGCTTGGAAAACCACTCGATCGCCTCGTTGGAGATCGTCGTCTGCACGGGGGTTGGATGCATAAGCGCTTTTGAGATTGGATGTCTGCCAGACGAACCGGCGTAACACTCGCCGGCTTTTTCGATTACAGCCGGTCGATTCGTCATTGTCAAACGACGAGGCCACACCGCACATTCGGTCTGCCAACCTCATGACGATCCGAAACCTCACCGAGGCGGGTCACCTCAGGTCACCACCGGCTCGGTTTTCGCCCGCTCGATCTTTGGGCGCGGTTGTTGCGCCGCCTGCCACAAGTCCCACAGGATCTGGTTTTCCATCCAGGATTCGGGCGTGGTTCCGGTCCAATCCGCCACCCTGAGCGCCATCTCCGCCGTCATCGCCGCACGGCCGTTCAGCAGCCGCGAAAGCTGAACACGGGAAACCTGCAACTGCCGGGCGGCTTCCACCACCGTCATGCCTTCCGGAAAGAACTCCCGCAACACCTCGCCCGGATGGGCCGGGTCATGCATTCGCGCCATCATTTCAACCTCTTAATGGTAATCCTGGTAATCCACCAGGATTGCATCTTCACCCTCGAACGCGAACGTCAGTCGCCAATTCGCGGCCACTCAGACCGCCCAGTGACCTTCAAGATCGCCCTTGAGCGGATGCAGTTTCCAGCCGGCGGCATTCATGTCCGACGGGGCTTTCGCCACGTTCAACCGGGTCAGCATGATCCGCAGCTTATTCGCATGCTGCGCCTGGATGCCCGCTTTTGAGCCGGTCTCGAAGAACCGCTGAATGCCTTTGTGCCGGAAGCTCTTAAGCATGGGCTTTATCGTATCCCGTAACGATACAGGCTACAAGCCTCCGATCCGGGGGTGATGCCGAACAATAAACCTAAAAACGGCAGTTGGATGCGCCCGAGGGTGCGTAGCGTATTCACCCGAAAGGTGAAGCCGACGATCCGCAAGAGAGTCGGATTTCATGAGGGTTTGCCCCACGGCAAATAGCGGTCAACTGCCGTTTTTAGGATAAAGGGTTCGCCTGGAGCGGCAAGTTCGACAGGATCGAACTTGGAGGCGCGGAGTGCGGCCCACAGGACGAACCCACGGGAATGGATGAGTATTTTTTGGAAACGTAAGTTGGCCCCGACCGGGCGGTCTCAGGCTGGGTGCGCAGCGCAGGAAGAATTTGGAGCGGCCGCATGCTCGCGTACGGCGGTTATAATGCGCCCATCCGATCGCGCAGAATCTTCAGCGCCTTGCCGATTTGTGTTTCCACCGTACGAGGAGAAATACCTAGCTGCTCAGCGATTTCGACATGACTGAGATGCCGAGCCTTATGGAGGAGGAAGATGCGGCGGCATTGCGGGGGCAGTTCGGCGATCAGTTGACTCAGCATCTCCAGCTCCTGGACCGCTTCGGCGACCCTATCCGGCGGGGGTTTCGGACAAACCAGGTCCTCTTCCAGCGGCTCGTGACGGTCCTCTGCCTGCACCACAGCCTGCCGTCCATGGTCAGCCACCAGATTGCTGGTGATTCGAAACAGATAGGCGGGAAGATTGGCGATCTCCTCGATGGAGTCCCGCTGAATGACCCGCAAATAGGTCTCCTGGACCAGGTCTTCCGCGGTATGGCTGCAACCGAGACGGCGTTTGAGCAATTGCAGCAAGGGCTTGCGGGTATTCAGGAAAGTCGACTCGATCAGGGCGGTGGACGAACTCACTGCTTCATGCTCCGTAGCAATCGTTCAGTAGCGGGTGTGCGCGGCCGGGTTTCCGATGGGAGTGCCTCGCGTGCAAGATCAAGAAGGGCAATATCCATTCCAAGCAAATTTCGTTCTTAATTCAGAGGCTTGAGCGGATCGAACGATGCCGGATGGGGCACATGACATGACGGGTGCGGCATATCCCGCACTTCCAGTATGCCCGGTGTTCTGATTTCTATATTTCATAGCTACTTACTGTAGTTCCCGGTTTTTGAGAGATAAATAAGCGGCGCAGGAGAGCTTGCTCTCTGCGCCGCAGTCGTTCATCGTTACAGCGGTCAATCACAACGAGAGAAACGACTGATGGAAAGCTTACCACCGGCCCTGCTTGATTTCATCTCAATGTTCCGCCCTCTGTTGCGGGCAGAAGTCTTTGACAGTTTTACCTACTTGCTGTGCGGTCTGCTTATTGGCGAAGCCAAGCACGGCACGGTGCGCGCCAGCGTCTTTGCGCCTCCTGAGTATCAGCCGCAGCGCTTGTCGGACTTGTTCCGCTGCCACAAGCTCTCGCGGCAAGCACTGATGGCCCAGTTAACGCAAGGGGTCTTGACTACACTCTATGCAGGTGAGCTGCCAACCCGCCTCTTCTGGCTAGCCGACTCGCCCTTGACCGAGAAGCCGTTTGCCCGGCGGGTGGCTTCAGTGGGGCTGTTCCACCGTGCCAAGCGCGTCATCGGTCGGGCCAAACACCTGCAAGGCCAGTGTTATGTCTTTGCAGCGCACCTCTACCAGAGGGCCCAGAAGCACTGGGCCAGTGCGCTGGTCGGCGCGCTTCTCTACGTCCAAGGGCGGTCCATTCCGCGGTTGGTCGGTGAGTTAGCCCCGCAGTGGCGCTTACCTGCAGAGGTGCGTCACGTCTGGGTAGTCGATCGCGGCATCCTCAGTCGCCCGTTGGTGCAGTCCTTAGAGCGGTTAGACCACTATGTGCTTGGGCGCGTGCGCTCAAACCAGGTCTTCTACTTCGCCCCACGCCGTCAACCCCGTCGAGGCCGCCGCCGGAGCTACGGCCAGAAGTGCCGGGTGGATAAGTTGATCAAACGCTTTCCCAAGCGCCTGCGCCAGCAGACCGCCATCCTCAAGGTACGTGGAAAAGCGCACATCGTGCGTATTTACGACGCGGAAATGCTATGGCGGGGGGGGTGGCACGACCGCCTCTGCCCCGTGCGCCTGATTATCGTGCTCGTGCCGGGGCTGAGGTTAAAACCCTGGTATCTGCTCACCCCCGATCTGGAGCTCACCCCGTTGGAGGCCGTCCAGGCCTATGGCGGACGCCAGCAGATCGAAGTCAACTTCGACGAGATCAAAGAGTTGGGCTTGGGGCAGTATCAAGGCCGCAGTGGCGAAGGCGTACGCCGCTGGCCGGTCTTCTTGTGCATCGCTCATGCGCTCTTGAAGTTGCTGGCAACCCAAGCCTTACACATCGAGTTGCCCTCGCTCAACTGGTCGTGGTACAAGCAGGAAAACACAGTCGGCCAAGTCCGACGACGCTTAATTGAGGCCTGCCGCCCGCGCATTTCTCGCACTAAGGCGTCAGACCCTACTGCAGAGAAAATGAAGAAAGCGGCATAATTTCAACAAACTAATCGGCTTAAAAACCGGGAACTACAGTAGCTACTTACGATCGCCGTAGTTTTTTTGCGGCACGCAATACGGGATTAGCCTCGCTTTTACGTCATCAGGATTAACGACCCAATAAAGAGGAATCGCCATGAGCGTCGAGCAAGCCGGCTCGAAAAGAACCCAGGACTCGGACAATGGGGGCGTGTATAGGCCCGAGTTTCCTGCGGCGCGCTATTTCCAGATCCATTTCGAATATATCGAAGAATTGCTCGGCGAGGCGCGACGATGCCTCGAAGCATTGCGACAGCAAGTGGCGGACTTTCAGCGGAACGGTGATGACGACCCTGCGGAGAAGAGCGGGCGCCAGGTCCGGAAGCCATCCTCCGCCGGGCCGAAGCTATCCCTCCAGTGCGCGGACAAGCCGCGCAAGCGCTTGGAGCCCGGCAATCCTGTGCTTGGCACGGTGTCCGGAAAATGAAGGTCTACTTGTTTCCCGGAGACCGGCCGTACGACGGCCCCGAAGGCCTCCCCATCACGGTGGCTGAGATTCCCTTGACCTGGAAACGACCGCTCGCGGTTGCCGCGGTGGCCATGCTGGTCACGGTATTGCACGGTTTGCTGTTCCTCTGGTACGTGAACCGGCCAGCCCCGCTTCCTGTGAGCGAAGCGGCGCCCTTGCCGATGATCGACCTGGTCCTGTCCGCGCCTCCCGCACCGGCGGTGACCCAACCCGAGACGCCGCCACCGCCCGAGCCGCCCAAGGAGGCCAAGAAGCCGGATCCCAAGCCGGTGAAAAAGCCCAAGCCCAAACCGAAACCGGTGCGCCAGGAGTCCGCGGTCAAGCCGGTCGAGATACAGAAAGAGGAACCGGATACCGCACCGCCTGCTCCGTCAGCCCCTCCGGCCCCGATACAGGATCGGACCGCCTCGCCCCGGAATGACGTCTACACGCCGGCCCGCTCGAACGCCAACTATCTGAACAATCCGAAACCGGTCTATCCCGGTGTCGCGCGCAGCCGGCACTGGGAAGGCTTGGTGGTGCTGCGGGTCTATGTCACCGCCGACGGCCGCTGCGGCGAGGTGTCGGTGCAGCGCAGCAGCGGCCACGAGGTGCTGGACGAATCGGCGCTGGAGGCGGTGAAGAAATGGCGCTTCGTGCCCGCCAAGCGGGGCGATGTCGCCCAGGCCAGTTGGGTCACCGTGCCGATCGAATTCCAGTTGGAATGAGCGCTGAGGCTTGAGACTGGAGGCTTGAGGTTGACGAGGCGTTTTCTTCCTCCAGCCTCAGTCCTCCTACCTAAAATTCCATGGTATTTGTTTAGCGTCCTTCATTCGTGCTATGAATAGGGCATGACCCAGAAGCCGGAATGTCCGAATTGTCAGCGGCTGCAAGCTGAGATGGAAGCGCTGCGGGCCAAGCTGGCTGCGCTGGAAGCGGAGCTGCGCCGGGGGCGGCGGCAAGCGGCCCCGTTTTCTCGGGATGAGCCGAAGCCGGACTCCAAGCCGCCAGGGCGTCGCCCCGGGCAGGGGCAATTCCGCTATCGGGAAGCTCCGCCAGAGGGGGGCATCCAGGAAACGGAGGTTGTGCCGCTGGGTGGGTGTCCGGAATGTGGAGGTCCCCTGCAGGGGCGGGCATGGCAGAAGCAGGTGCAGGTGGACTTGCCTGTGGTGAAGCCGGTGGCGAGGCGCTTTGTGACCGAAAGCGGCTGGTGCCCCCACTGTGGCAAGCGTGTCCATTCGCGTCATCCGATGCAGGTGTCGACAGCCAGTGGTGCGGCGGGGGTAAGCGTGGGACCTCGGGCGAAGGCCTTGGCGGCGGAGCTCAAGCATCGGCTGGGGATCCCTTATCGGAAGGTGGCCGAGCTCTTTCAGTTGGCCTTTGGATTGGAGGTCACGGCGAGTGGTTTGTGCCAGGCGAATGCCCGCCTGGCGGAGAAGGCCAGGCCGGTATACGCGGAGCTGGTGGAAGTGATCCGAGGCGCCTGCGCGGTGTATGCCGATGAGACGGGCTGGCGGATTGGGGTGCTTTCGGCATGGCTGTGGGTGTTTACGAGCCAGCGGGTGACGGTCTATAGCATTGATAAGCGGCGTTCGCATGAGGTGGTGGTGGAGATCCTGGGACAGGAATTCCCGGGCGTGCTGACAAGTGATTGTTTCCTGGCCTATGACCATCGGGTGCTCGCGCAGTGGCTCAAGCAGAAATGCTTTGCCCATCTGTTGCGCGAGCTTGGAAAGCTTGCCCGCGAAAAATGCGGCGGGGCGGTGCGTTTTCCGCGGGAGCTCACTGGCCTTCTGCGGGAGGCATTGGCCTTGCGAGTTGAGCGGGAGAAACTTGAGGCCCCGGTCTTTGCTACCCGGGTGCGGGAGCTTGAGGAGCGCTTGGATGGGCTGATCGCCGAAGGACGGCGCTTCACCGACCCAGACAATGCGCGCCTGTACAAGCGGCTGCGGAAGCAGCGGCCCCATCTTCTGCGTTTCCTCTACCACGAGGAGGTGGAGGCCACCAACAACCGCGCGGAGCGGGCTTTGCGGCCAGCCGTGATCGTGCGCAAGACCGGCGGCTGCAACAAGACCATGCGCGGTGCCCGCACCCACGCAATACTCGCTAGCCTTTTGCAAACCTTGAAGCAGCAGGGCAAGCTTGCACTCGATTACTTGGCTGTGCTCCTCACAGCGCCGGCCGAGCCTCCAAAACTCTTGACCGCTCCTGTATGCGATACCTCGTGAGGGCGAGCAGACGCTAAACAAATACATTCCATGAACTCAACGAAAGGAGACAGCTTTGAATTTTTCGGAAACTACCATCGTCGACGGCACGCTGTGCCTGCTCGGCTGTTTTTCCCTGCTGACCTGGAGCGTAATTCTCCTGAAGGCGGGCGAAGTGGCCTTAAGCAAGCTGCGTAATCATCTCTTCATCAAACGTTTTCGGGCTGGGGAAAACCGGGTCGTAGACGGGCCGGCCGCCGTCAGGACGCCTGCGGGCCGTGTAGTGCAAGCCGGTCACGCCACGCTGGCGAAAGCCAGACTCCATCTGAACCTGGACCCTGGTCGTCACGAAGCTTGGTACGAGCTCATCGAGCGGGCCATGCGCCAGCAAATCCAGAAGGAAAAAGCGCGCCTGGACTCCGGTCTCGGCTGGCTGGCCAGCATCGGCAGCACCGCGCCATTCGTGGGCCTGTTCGGTACCGTCTGGGGCATCATGCACGCGCTCAAGGACATCAGCGCCAAGGGGTCGGCGAGCCTGGAAGTGGTGGCAGGTCCCATCGGCGAGGCGCTGATCGCCACGGCCATCGGCATCGCGGTCGCCATTCCGGCGGTGATCGCCTACAACTTCTTCCTGCGGCAGAACCGCCGCATCGTCGCCACGCTGGACCATTTCGCCAGCGATTTCCTGCATGCGACGATCCAAGACCACCTGATCCAGCAAACGGTGAGCGAACATGGCCATATACACGCCGAATGACGACGAGGGCGGCGAAATGAGCGAGATCAACGTCACGCCCCTGGTGGACGTGATGCTGGTGCTGCTGGTGGTGTTCATCGTCACCGCGCCGCTCTTGACCCAGGTGGTGCGGGTCAAACTGCCCAAGACTGAACAGACCGAGCCGGCCCCGGACCAGCATGTCACCATTCTGAGCGTGAACGCCGACGGCCAGCCGTCACTGGATGACCGGCCGGTGCCGCTGGAGTCCCTGGAAGCGGAACTGAAAGCCCTGCAGGAACGTGATCCCGAGATCAACGTGCAACTCCAGGCCGACCGCGCCGCGGTATTCGATGCCGTCGCCAAGGTCATGGCCAGTGCCCAGCGTTCCGGCATCGGCAAGCTGTCGTTCGTGACCTTACAGCAATAGACGATAAATCCTAGATTCCTCTGTTAGCCGCTCTGGGCGGCGGGCAGAAGCGAGGTTGAGACGAGCGGGGGCGGTTGCGTCGGTCTGGCCGCCAGGATTCGGGCGACGATGTAGCGAATCAAGGCGCGCCAAGGTTCCGGTTTCGGCAACTGCGGCGCAGTTGTTCGAATAGGGTCCAAGCCCTTGCGGATCGCGGCGATCATGGCCCTGATCCGATCGCCCGCGGCATGGGTCAGGGTAACTGACAGGCGGCTCTGGCCGGCATGCTGGGTCAGGCGGGCGACGCCGGCAAGCAGTAAGGGCCGGCTGGTGATCGCCTCCATGCGGGCCTGGGGATGGGCCAGACGCAGGTACCCACTCCACCCGTTGTCGATGAGGGCCACGGCCCGCGCCGACAGCTTGCAGCGTTCCAGGTCGCGGGGGGTGTAGCCGCCCCAGCCCCCTCTTGCTCGCCGGCATTGCCCGGCAAACTTCCCCTGGCGGACAGGCGCGCTTGTGGGTGACGATCACTCATGCCTGTGCCGACCAGGTAACAGCCATGATCGCCACCGTTCGCAAGGGCTTGGACTCTGTCATCGCGAGTGCGCCACAGTTGACCAAACCCGAGCGATGGAACCGACTTTCCGCACACCCTAGCAGCGATTAGCGATTTTTGCTCAGATATGCTACCAAAGGTTCTTTTTGCAACGCAGGAAGGGATCGGATGGCAGCACATATCGAAACGGGCACGATGGTGCCAC
>CADDYU010000012.1 GCA_902810705.1 Methylococcaceae bacterium | reverse complement strand
CTCAGGATATCGGCGGCATGCCCCGAAAGCTCGTTTCTTAAGAGGTGATGCAGTCGGCTATAGCCGATATGGGCCAATTGGCTGGATTCTCGAGTCAAAACGTGGACCTCACGGACCATAGGCCCCATGAACACTCCGATCTCACCGATGAAATCACCTTTGTTGAGATAAGCTAGAACGATGTCCTGATTGGTCTCCTTGTTGTGCAAGCTGACCGCGCACGACCCTTCGACGATGTAGTAAAGCTTATCCCCCGCATCGCCCGGCTTTATGATCACGGCTTTAGTGGAATAACGGCGGCGCTGGCAATATCGAAGTAACCATTCCAATGAGTCATCCGATTTGGAAGAAACAGGCTCAAGCGTCATTCTTATCGCGAGTTATTTTAAAAAATAACCCAAGTGTAGCAGCGAAATCTATTCGATTGACGGATAAGGCTATGCTAAAGTATGCCGCTATTTTTTCGGCGGGGTTCTTCCATGAAGGCACGCGTCAAGTGGGTTGAAAACGCTATGTTTTTAGGCGAGTCCGGCAGCGGCCATGCAGTGATCATGGACGGGCCGGTCGAGGCGGGCGGCAAGAATCTCGGGGTTCGTCCGATGGAAATGCTGCTGCTCGGCATGGGCGGCTGCACGTCTTTCGATGTCGTGCACATTCTCCGCAAGGGCCGGCACGACGTACGTCATTGCGAAGTTTTCCTGAATGCCGAACGCGCGGAAGCCGATCCGAAAGTCTTCACCAAAATCCATCTCCATTTCGTCATAGCGGGCAAGGGACTGAACGAGGCCAGCGTGGACCGGGCCATCCGGCTTTCCGCAGAGAAATATTGCTCGGCTTCTCTCATGCTGGGCAAGACCGCCGCTATCAGCCACGATTATGAAATCATGGCGATCGAGTGAACGGCCGGCGAATTGCCAAGTCTTATTCAGTTTTTAGCGTTAGCCCGCTAAATCTCCTTTGGTCAGTATCTCACTGGCCGCTCTAACCGATGACGGGGGTATCGCAAACTCGATGGAAATCGACAAGCTGCAGTTGCATGGCTTCAACAATTTGACCAAGTCGTTAAGCTTCAATATTTATGACATCTGCTATGCCAAAACCGAGCAGCAGCAACGCCGTTATATCGAATACATCGATGAGATGTACAACGCCAAGCGCCTGACGCAGATATTGACAGACGTGAACGCCATCATTGGCGCGCAGATCCTGAATATCGCCCGGCAAGACTACGAGCCCCAGGGCGCCAGCGTCACCATGCTGATTTCCGAGGGCCACGATGTGCCGAACTCGATCACCAACATCGAGGCGCCAGGCCCCATGCCCGACTCGGTGGTCGCGCATCTGAACAAGAGCCACATCACGGTGCACACCTACCCCGAGAGTCACCCTTATGGCGGCATCAGCACGTTCCGGGCGGATATCGACGTGTCCACCTGCGGACGCATTTCCCCGCTCAAGGCGTTGAACTACCTGATCCATAGCTTCGAATCGGACATCGTCATCATGGATTACCGGGTGCGTGGCTTCACCCGCGACATCAGCGGGCAGAAGCATTACATCGACCACGAAATCACGTCCATACAAAACTACATCTCGGATGTGACGGCCGAGCGTTACCAGATGATCGACGTGAACGTTTATCAGGAAAAAATCTTCCATACCAAGATGATCCTGAAGGACTTCCACCTCGACAACTATCTGTTCGATACGGACAAGGACGCGCTGGCACCGGACGAGCGGAGCGCCATTCAAAAGCAGCTCAAGCAGGAGATGGCGGAAATCTTCTACGGGCGGAATTACAAGCTGCGGCGCTGAGTTTCCGCGAGCCCTTGAAAAAGCCGCCTATGGGAAACCCGGGCGGCTTTTTTATTCGGTTAAGCTTCGGGCCAGCAGTGTCACCCAATGCACCACCTCGATCCCTTCTCGCCCCCGCTGCTTGAGTCCGGCCCGCAAGTGCATGGCGCACCCCGGATTGGATGTGACGAGATAATCGGGCTTGGAAGCCAGGATTCGTTCAAGCACATCGTCCCGCAGTTTTTGGGCCATTTGGGGATGTTCGAGCAGATAGCTTCCCGCCGCTCCGCAGCAATGGGTTTGCGCGGGCAGGGCAACGACCTTGAGATCGGGAATCCGGCGAAGCAGCGCGGGAGCATGCCGATCCGCCCGCAGCACGTTCTTGAGACTGCACGGCGAATGCACGCAGACCGTCGCGGGGAGCGACCGCAGTTTAAGATCCTTCGGCCAGGGAGTTTCCGCGAGAAACTGGCCGATATCCCGGATTCGCTCGGAAAACTGCTTGGCCTCGGCCGAGGGGAAGGCCTCGCCGTAGTCGCGCAGCATGGCGGCACAACCGCTGGCGAAGCTCGCGATCACATCGCTGTTGGCGCTTTCGAATGCCGCGAGATTCCGAGCCATCCGCTCCGAGGCGGCACCGCCTTCGCCTGCATGCAAGTGGAGCGCGCCGCAGCAGGTCTGCCCTTCCGGCACACGGACACCAATTTCCAGTCGGTTCATGAGGCGGATCGCCGAGGTCATGGTCTCGGAATCGAGGAGCGCCGCCGTACAGCCCTGGAATAGAAGGACCTCCCTAATTCCTCGCCCATTCTCCGCCGGATGAAAGCCGGTCCAACCCTTCTTGATGGGCCTAACCGAGGTTTCCGGGAGACCTGCGGCGAGCTCGGCAATCCCGAACCCTCTTCCAAGGCCCTTGGTTCCGTTCAGATTCTTGATCGCTACGGCCGCCCTTCTGGCCAATGAGGATCCTGCGAGCCGAGAGAGGCTTGGGCCGGTCAACACCTTGCGCAAGATGCCGGATTTCAGCCGGGCGGCCAGCGGTTTGCCCGCCGCGCCCGCCTCTTGCCGGAACCGGTCGACGATCCCGCCATAAGGAACATACGCCGGACAGGCCGCCTCGCAGGCGCGGCACAGGAGGCAATTATCCACGTGCCGAGTGAGTTCGGGCGCGGCCCCGAGTGCCCCCGTCGCCCATCCCTGGATCAGGGAAATCCGGCCCCGCGGCGATTCGTTCTCGTCCCGCGTCTCGACATAGGTGGGGCAATGGGGCAAACACAAGCCGCACTTCACGCAGAGGTCGGTCGCGGCGATGAGATCGGATCGGTTCAATGAAGTCTATGAAAAACTAAGTGAAGTGAGGAGACATCTCGGGGATCCCCTGACCCTTGCCCTCTCCCAAAGAGGAGGCAATATCAATGACGGAAATGTCGCATGCCGGTAAAGACCATGGCCAGGCCGTGCTCATCGGCGGCGGCAATGACCTCCTCGTCGCGCATGGAACCGCCCGGCTGGATTACGGCCGAAACGCCCGCCTCGGCGGCTGAATCCACGCCGTCCCGGAACGGGAAGAAGGCATCGGAGGCTACCACCGATCCCGCTACCGAAAGCCCCACGTCGGCTGCCTTGATGACGGCGATGCGGGCGGAATAGACCCGGCTCATTTGGCCGGCGCCCACGCCCACGGTCTGGCGGTTCTTGGCGTACACGATGGCGTTGGATTTGACGAATTTGACGACGTTCCAGGCGAAGAGCAAATCGGTTAATTCCTCCTCGGTTGGGGCGCGCCTTGTCACCACCCTGAGCGCCGATTGATCGAGAACACGGGTATCCCGATCCTGCACTAGAAGGCCGCCGGTCACTCGTTTGTAATCCCATTCCGCCTCGGGTGCCTCAGGCCAGGATCCGGATTGCAGCACCCGGATATTGGGCTTCCCGGCGAGGATGAGCCGCGCCTCGGCGCTCACCTCGGGCGCCAGAATCACCTCCACGAACTGCCGTTCGATGATGGCCCGGGCGGTCTCCCCATCCAGGGTCCGGTTGAAGGCAATGATGCCGCCGAAGGCCGAGGTGGGATCGGCGGCGTAGGCCCGGCCGTAAGCCTCGGCCAGGGTTCGGCCCTGAGCCACTCCGCAGGGATTGGCGTGCTTGACGATCACGCAGGCGGGCAGATCGCCGAAAGACTTGACGCATTCGAGCGCGGCGTCCGCGTCGGCGATGTTGTTGTAGGACAGCGCCTTGCCCTGCAGCTGCCGGGCCGTCGCGATGGAACCCGCCGGCGCGCCCGGCTCCACGTAGAACGCGGCTTGCTGGTGCGGGTTTTCCCCGTAACGCATCCCTTGGGCATGGCGAAACCGCAGCACCAGTGGATCGGGGAAGGCTTCGCTACTCTCGGTTTTGCCTAAATAAGCCGCTATGGCGGCATCATAGGCGGCGGTGTGCCGGAAGCTTTTGATCGCCAAGCGGAAGCGGGTGGCATCGGACAGTGCGCCCTGCCCTTCCCGCAGCTCTCTCAGCACCGCCGCGTAATCCGCCGGATCGACCACCACGCCCACCGCCGCATGGTTCTTGGCCGCAGCGCGGATCATGGCGGGACCGCCGATATCGATGTTCTCGATGGCGTCGGCTAACGGGCAACCGGGTTTGGCGACAGTCTCCTCGAAGGGGTACAGGTTAACCACCACCAGATCGATGGGGCCGATGCCGTGTTCCGCCATCGCGGTTTCATCAATGCCCCGGCGCCCCAGGATGCCGCCATGGATTTTGGGGTGCAGGGTCTTGAGGCGCCCGCCCATCAGTTCGGGAAAACCGGTATATTCGGATACCTCGACGGCGGCGATACCGTTCTCGGCCAGTACCCGGAAGGTGCCGCCGGAGGAGAGTATCTCGAAGCCCAACCCCCTTAGTTCCCGGCAAAACTCCACCAGGCCGGATTTATTCGACACGCTGACCAGGGCTCGGGGCATTGAGGTGCTCATGGGATGGTGACAAAGGCTCGTAAAGTAAAGGATGCGCTAGGCGAGTCCGTATTGGACCATCTTTTTGCGCAAAGTCCCCCGGCTCAGGCCCAGAACCTGGGCTGCCTTGCTCTGATTGTGGCCGCAATGGTCAAGAACCGCCTCGATCAAAGGCTTCTCCACTTCACTGATGACCAGAGCGTGCAGATTGGTGACGTCATGACCATCGAGACGGGCGAAATAATTCCGCATGGCCATGGAGACATACTCGCTGAGAATAAAGGCGGGAGCGCCTTCGGCCTTGACGGTGTCCAGCACCGCCGTGATCCTTCTAACGTCTGCCGTCATGCAGCCAACTCCTGCGTTGCGGCGCTGAAAATCAGGTCGATGAGGGCCAATTGCCGGGTGGTTGAATCCTGGGCGTTGAAACGGTGTCCGAATTCCGACCGGCAGGAAGGGAGGTGTTCGAGATACCAGCCGACGTGCTTCCGCGCGATACGCAATCCAAGGGCCTCGCCATAGAACGCGTAAAGCTCGTGGAGGTGCTCCAGGATAACGCCTCGGATCTCCGTCATGCTGGGCATGCTGGTCAGCGAATTGCCGTCGAGGCGATCCAATATCGTCCTGAACAACCAGGGCCGGCCCAAAACCGCCCGCCCCACCATCACGGCATCGGCGCCGGTTTCTTTAAACACGGCGGCGGCTTTTTCCGGGCTGTCGATATCACCATTGGCGATCACGGGGACACCTACGGCGCATTTGACTGCCTGGATTGTACGGTATTCGACCGGCCCGGAAAAGCCGCAGGCGCGGGTCCGGCCATGGACCGCGATGGCCCGGATTCCTGCGCTTTCCGCGATTTTGGCGACGCTGACGGCATTGCGGTGGTCCGGATCCCAGCCGGTTCGGATCTTCAGCGTGACCGGCACCTCCACGGCCTTGACCACCGCCTCCAGAAGCCGGCCGACCAGAACCTCGTCCTTCAGCAAGGCGGAGCCGGCGGCCTTGTTGCAGACCTTTTTGGCGGGACAACCCATATTGATATCGATGATCTGGGCCCCACGATCGGCATTGACCCGGGCGGCTTTCGCCATGTGGGCCGGCTCGTTGCCGAGGATTTGCACCGAACGGGGTTCCGGTTCGCCACGATGGTCGGCGCGCCGCAAGGTCTTGCGGTCATCCCGCAGGGCGGGATTGGCGGAAATCATTTCCGAAACCGCCAGCGCCGCGCCGTACCGCCGGCATAAACGGCGGAAAGGCTGGTCAGTGATGCCGGCCATGGGAGCGAGAATCAGGCGATTGGCAAGTCGATAAGGGCCGATGTGCATGGTTCTGAGGGCGGCGAAAGGGCTAGAAAGTCTAGCCGGAACCGCGGCCGGACGCAAAGCTTGATGGTGTTGACCGATCTTGCGCGGATCCGGAAATCCTAGCTGGATGAATCGATTTTAGCCCATTCGTTACAAGCTGTAGACGGCGATGCGGACAAGTCCCCTTTACACCGCCTGGTTACGATTCGCCCGCCTTCGCTCCGCGTTTCCACGCTGCGTACCGCGGGAGGTCCTCCGGGCCATCCACATCCCACAGCACGGGCAGCTCATGCCAGCGCCAGCCGAGATGCCGTAGCCGCCGCCGCGTTTCGGCCGCCACTTCCGCCGTGCTCCAGGCCATGTTCCAAAATAGCGTGTCCTCGCGCCGCCGGAGCCCCAAAAGACAGTAACCGCCGTCCTCAACCGGCCCGAGCACCGCGTCTTGGCCCACCCGCAAGGCCTGAATGGCGCTTTCGACGTAACCGGGATCGAGTTCCGGGATATCGGTTCCGATGAGAATGGCGTAATGCGCCCTCTCCAGGGCATGGCGGGCGGCGGTCGCCATGCGTTCGCCGAGCTCGGTCCCAAGCTGCCTTTCGAGTTGGGCCCCGTCGGCGGCCAGGGCCGCGAACTCGGGGTGGTCGGTGTCGGGATGGCAACAGAGCCGCACCGGACAAAGCCGCGCGGCCAACAGTCGCGAGACGATCATTCGCAAGAGGTCGGCATGCAATCGGGCCGCGCCCTCGGGGCCGAGTGCGGGAATCAGGCGGGTCTTGGCCAGGCCCGGCACCGGCGCTTTCGCCAAAACGGCCAGGACGGCGTTGGGATAGCGATAGAGCGCCATGACTCAGCGGAACGGCAAGGTCAAGAGCCGCCGAAAACCCAGGCGGCGCGGGTCCCGCTCCTCGTTCAATCCAATCTCCAGGCCTTCCTGGCCCCTCCGAGGCGCGGCCCGATACGTCCTGCACCACCAGTCCCAAAACGGCACGCAAAAGCCGAAATTGCTGTGGGTTTCCCGCGGCAACACCGAATGATGGATGCGGTGCAGGTCCGGAGTGATGAGCAGCCGCCGGACCCGGAGCTCCCAGAGCCTGGGCAGGCGCACGTTGCCGTGATTGAACAGGGAACAGGCATTGAGCAGGATCTCGAACGTCAGCACCGTCGGCGGCGAGAGGCCCAAGGCCAGCACCAGGGCCATCTTGTAATACATGGACAGGACGATTTCGGCGGGATGGAAACGGACCGCCGTAGTCGTATCGAAGCCCGGATCCAGGTGATGCACCTTGTGCAGCCGCCAAAGCGGCGGCGCCCAGTGAAAAGCCACGTGCTGAAGATAAAGGGCGAAATCCAGCAGCACTAGCCCGGCCACGAAGGATATTCCGGCCGGCGGGTTCCACTGGTTGAAAAGTCCAAAGCCCCGCTCGCCGGCATAGTACGCCGCCAAATAAGCGCCCCCGCCGCTCAAAAGCCGCACCGATACCGTATTCAGCGCCATCAGGCCCAGATGCCGGGCCAGCCGCCGCGGCTTGGCCTCCGGAACCGCCCGAAACGGGGCGCGCCACTCCCAGAACAGCATGAGGCCGAGCACGGAAAGAAAAATGGAGAAACGGAGCAGGGCTTCGAAAAGGGATGGATTATCCATGGGAGTAGCAACGGGCGCCGCGTTCGCGGGCTTCAATCCGCGCCACCGGCGCGCAATTTTCATCGAAAATCAGATTCGTCATCCGCTCCGATCCGCCGCGTAATGCGCGTGCGCTTTGACCACCTTCCCGTTCTCACCGAAGAAGAACACTTCCGCCGCCAGGCCGTGAACGCCCCGGTAATGGACCATCACGCTGTCGATCCCGGCCAGAACCGACACCAGCTCGAAGCGAAGGTTGGGCATGAGCTCCAAAGCTTTGGCCCAATAGGCGCGGACCGCCGGCTTGCCCTTGAGCTTGCCGCCGGGCTGCCCCGCCAGCCGGGCGATATAGGGCGAGGCCATCTCGAAGTCCTCGGCGTAATGGGACAGGATGCGGTCTAGATCGTGGCCGTTCCAGGCGGCGATCCAATCCGCGGCGAAAGCTTCGGCGAAATGTCGGTCAATCATGGACTGAGTCCGCAAAGATTCAGGTTCGATAATAGCGGCGGGCCAAGGCCGCCGGGTCGGCGCCGAAAAAATAGCGGAGTCTGAGCCACCACATGAGCAGGACGGTGCGGAGAACGCCCTCTTCCTCCCAGCGCCGGCTGGAGACCACGACCCTCTCTCTAAGACAGACGGGACGGGCCAGGCGTTTTAGGATCTTGCTCAAGGCGATGTCCTCCATCAGCGGAATCCCGGGATACCCGCCGGCCCATTCCCAAGCCTCCCGCCGCATGAACAGCGCCTGGTCGCCGGTGGCGATGCCGGTCAGCCGCGAACGCCCATTCATCGAGGCTTCCACTATCCTAAGTAGCGGTTGGAAGCCCGAGAGCCGCACGTCGAAGCGGCCCCAGACCGCGCCGGCCTCAAAGGCTTCGGCGAGCCTTCGATCCGCATCCTGCGGCAGTTGGACATCGGCGTGCAGGAACAAAAGAACGTTCCCGGTGGCTGCCCGCGCTCCGGCATTCATTTGCAGGGCCCGGCCCTTGGGCGCACGGACAAGGCGAGAGGCCAGCGGCGCGGCCAACTCCGCCGTGCCGTCCCGGCTGCCGCCGTCCACCACGATCAGCTCGGCACCCCGTTCACGAAAGCCTTGCAAGCCGGCCAGCGCCGCTTCGATCAGCCCGGCCTCATTAAGCACGGGCACCACGATGGAAAGGCGGAAGCTCACGGCCCGGCAGGCCGGCGCAGCGGGGGAAGGCTCCGGATCGGCGATTCGCGCTCGGCTTCCGCCTTCAGCCGGGCGATCTGCCGATCATGGCGCCGGCTCAAGAGCGCCAGCGCGGCGATGGCGCCGAGCAACGCCATCGCCATATCGGACTGCGCATCCCACGGGTCGCCCTGAAGGGCCAAAAAATCCTCGGCCCGCTCGCGTAGCGTCAGTGCCGCCAGCCACTCCACCAGTTCGTAAGCCGCGCTGAGGGCCAGGCTCAGGGCCGGAACGATGAGCCACAGCCAACCTCGCTTCGCCACGACTTCGAAGCGGATCAGGATTTCCCGGAACACGATCGCGGGCGCGAACCCTTGGAAGAAATGGGCGAGCTTATCGAAGTTGTTGCGGCCGGCGCCGAAGTCGAAGGCCGGCACTCTGGAAAACGAAAAATGGGCGCCGATCAGGATCAAGAGGCAAAGGATCAGCAATAAAGCATAAGCGAGCGGCGTCAGCGCGAACCGCCGAGAGACGCCGGCTAAAATCAGGAATGCGGCGGCGGCCGGCAGCATCTCCAACAGCCAGGTCAGATAGCCGTGAGGCGCCAGCGCCGACCACAGCCAGGCGGCGAGAAAGACGACGGTCCAGTACTTGGGCACGCGCGAAAACCCGTTGGGAAAAGGCGATAGTCTGCCACAAGCGCCGGAAAACGATTACCCTTTAGCCCGCATCGCATTGATGCAGCCGATCGAACCGGCCTTCCTTCTGGAGTTAAAGCATGAAAAAAATTCCTCGCACCGAATGCGGCGGACGGCCGTTTTCCTGCTGACGTTTCCGATCCTGGCCACGGCCGATTCTTTCACCATCGACGAACGCCACACCTTTCCCAGCTTCGAGGTCAGCCATATCGGATTTTCCACCCAGCGGGGCCGGTTCGACAAAACCTCCGGCAATATCACCTTGGATCCCGAGAAGAAAACCGGCGCCATCCACGTCATTATCGACGCCAACTCCATCGATACCGGGCTCGCCGAGTTGGAGGAACGCCTCAAAAAGGAGGACTTCTTCAATACCGCCAAGCACCCCGCGATTACCTATGAGGCCGATAGGATCGTCTTCGAGGGCGGCAAGCCGGTCCGGGCCGAGGGAACCTTGACCCTGCTCGGGGTGAGCCGGCCGGTGGATCTCGAGATTCGGCATTTCCATTGTGGCGTCCACCCCATCAGCCGGAAAAACGTGTGCGGGGCGGACGCCGCCGGGACAATCAAGCGCAGCGATTTCGGATTGAATGCGTTCCTGCCCGCGATCGGGGACGAGGTGAGGATTTTGATTCAGGTGGAGGGATTCAAGGATTGACGGCCCGGGGAGGCGCTGGAATCCGCCCGACAGATGCGGCAGGCCCGCGCTGGATCAGTATTTCGCGGGGCAGAGGCTGCGCCGGTCGTCCAGCCCCCTCGCCCGCCTACAATAGCAGCTCCGCGACACCTGCCAGCACCGAATCAGGGGTATGGCGCCGCATGCAGTCATAGCGTCCGCCGCAGGTGGGCCGGCGCCGGCAGGGCGAGCAATCCAGTTTTTCGTACAGCACCCGGGCGTTCCGGCGGCCGGTGTCGGAATACGGACGGGTGGAGCCGAACAGCGCCAGGGTTGGAACGCCCAGGGCAATGCCGAGATGGGTCAGGCCGGTATCGACGCCGACCAAGAGCCGAGCGCGCTCGATCAGGGCCGCGCTGAGCCCGAGATGGGTTTGTCCGGCCAGATCGATCATGCGGCCGCCGGCCAGACCGTGGATGGCGCGGGCTCGTTCCCGGTCGCCGGGGCCGCCCAGCATCACCACGGGCCAACCGCGCGCCGCCAGCTCTTGAGCGAGCTCCGCCCAACGCTCGTCGAACCAGTGCTTTTGCGGCCGGGTGGTGAAGGGCGCGATCGCCGCGTAATCGCCCTCGACGCCCGCCGTCCGCAGCAGTTCGGCGGCCTGGGCGCGGTCCGCGTCGGCCACCGCGATGTCGAGCGCGAAGGCGGCCGGCGGCGCGCCAAGGAATTCCGCGAGCTTCCGGTATTCGCTGCCGATCAGGGCATTCTTCACCCGCCGATCGACCGTTTCGGTCATCAAGCACTGGCTGCCCTCCCTGGAACCCAAGCCGAGGCGCCGTCGGCCGCCGCTGAGCCAAGCCCAGATCCCGCTTTTCAGGAGTCCTTGCAGGTCCAGCACCAGATCGTAGCGCTCTTCCCGCAAGGCGCGGACCAGATCGAAAACTTCCCGCGCGAATTGCCGGTAACGGCCGGTCCGGCGCAATTCCCGCCAGCGTCGGCGTGGCCAGAGATGCAGCCGGTCGAGGCGCGGGTTGTGGCGGAGAAGATCGGCGTTGAATTCTTCCGTCAGCCAGTCGATGCGGGCCTGCGGGTAAGTCTCTCGCAGGGCGGGAAGGAGGCCGGACGCCATGACGACATCGCCGATCGCGCCGAGGCGGATCAAAAGGATGCGGGCGGGCGGAGCGTCTAAATCAGCCATGCCGCGGGTCATTTCTGAAATACCGAAGGCCGGCCCCCACAATCAGGCTCAAAGGATAAAGGTTATGCCGGGAGAAAAAAGGAGTGGTCAGAAAGGTGTGCACCAGATCGGCCGTCGTAATGCTGATTAATAGGATTCCCACCGCTCTCAACGGATTTTCACGGCTGGACAATACCATTGCCGCCAGCTTTCCGTAGAACAGCCCATAGGCAATCAGAAATAGTATGAGCCCCACGATGCCGTGACTGTATAACAGGTCGAGAAAATAGTTATGGGGCGAAAAATAATCCTCGTGTCGCTCCTGGTGAAAGCTGGAAACGGCCTGGTAATCCCGAAAAAACTGGCCCAGCCCGTGTCCGAACCACCATTCCGCCCAGGAGCTTTTCGATTGCATGGCCAAGGTTTCCCGCCAAATCGCCAGTCTTTCCTCGTGGAAAAAATGGATGGCGAGATCGTTGATTCGCGCCGCGAATCCGAATCCGTCCGCGACATACAAAGCTCCGGGCACCAGCAGGATGGCGGCCAGCGCGAGGCCTCGGTTCCGGGATGAAAGGAATGGAATTATCACTAAAGAACTGGCCAAGAGAGCCAGAAACCCAGGACGGGACTGGGTTTTCAGCAGCAGCCAAAAATCTCCAACCAGGGACAGAACGAAAACCCAACGCAACGCCGCCCTGGCATTCTGCGCGAAATAGTACAGGATGGGCAGAGTAATGACGGAATACAGGGCGAGATAATGGATATTCGAAAATAACCCCGCCTTTCTGAATTCAGACATATAGGCGACGACTTGAGCGACCACGAAGATGACCGCGAGGACCGAGGCGGCGCCATCATGGGTCAGGCGACGGCGCCGGCCGAACCGAGCGGGCAACAGGGTGACTGCGGCCGCGGCCAGCATGGACCAGGCCAGGGCGACATGAAAATTGCCCGATATGGCGCCATGGGCAGCGATCAGGCCTTGCGCGAGAAAAATCGCGCCGAGGCCGAGCGCCACTAAAAGCGGTTTTTCCAGGTGGACCGGGCCGCGATGCAGCGCCAGAACGCCGGCCACGGCGAAGGCGCACACGTAGAGCGAGGGCTTGTAGGTGCCCCGCCCGAGGAGCAGCGACAGAGCGAAGCCATAAACCGAAAGCACCAGCAGGTTTTGAAAGCATTCCCTGCTCACCCGCCGCAAGCGGGTTTCACTCAAGGCCATTGGGTGCCGAAAGCCGCGAGTCTTCCAGCTTGCCTTCCGCCGTCCGCACTAGCCGTTTTAAAAGGAGGCCCACTATGACAAACGCCGCGCCCCCCATTCCGGCATATTGAAGTAGCTGGGCAAGATCGGCTTGCACTACCCCGGCGCCAATCGCCGCGGCGGCCATTCCCATGGGTAGATAACCAAGCAGGCTGCCCAGCAGGAAATCCCGGTGTCTAACCGGCGAAAGACCCAGCAGGAGATTGTTGTAAAACCCGTTCATGGGCAATTGGCGTACGAGCAGCACGGCCAGAAATCCCCGCTTGCGGATGCGGCCGGAGTAGCGGGCCAAGGCCGGAAAGCGGCGGAGGATGGGACCGCGTCCGAGGGCCCGCACCGTCAGGAACGTGCTATAGGCGCCCAGCAGTGTTCCCAGGAGGCTCCACACCAAGCCCCAAGCGGCGCCGAAAGCCACTCCGGCAATCGAGTAGAGCAGCAGCCGGGGCGCGCCAAAGGCGGCGAGCAATGCGGTTCCGACGACGAAAATCAGGGGCGCGGCAAGCCCGAAGCCATCGAGTTGCAGCTTGATCGTCTGAGCGCTCGGCAACCAGTCCTTGGTGGGCATGAAGAACGCTAAAAGCCCAACGGCCAGCGCCGCGATAAAGGCGGAGGCGCCGGAAAGCTTGCCGGTTCTGAAATGCCCGGCCAGCGCAGGGCGTTGACGATCTAAAGGGTGCATGAAGTTTCCGTCAGAGGGCGTCGAGTTCGGGATTTTACTATAGAAGAAGCCATCGATAGCCCGCGCCAGACCATGCGTCCTTGAGGTATTGGCTGCCGTTACGTCTTGAAAAGGCTCCGCCACATCCCAATCTTCTGCCACAACGATCAACTTTATTAACGGTTTTAAGTGTATGCGAATGGACAAACTCACCGGCAAATTCCAGGCGGCACTCGCGGAAGCGCAGAGCCTGGCACTAGGGCGCGATCAACAATTCATCGAACCGGCCCACGTCATGACCGCCCTCCTCGATCAGGAGGGCGGCACGGTACGTCCGTTACTCGCTCAGTGTGGCGTCAACGTGAATGCGCTGCGTATGGGGCTCGGCCAGATGCTGGACCGATTGCCCAAGGTCGAGGGCGTGGGCGGAGACGTGCAGATTTCCAACGACCTGCTGCGCCTTCTGAATCTGACCGACAAGCTCGCTCAAAAGCGGGGCGACCAGTTTATCACCAGCGAAATCTTCGTATTGGCGGCTCTGGAAGACCGTGGACCGCTGGGCGATTTATTGCGCCGATCCGGACTTACTCGAGACATTCTAGAAAAAACCATTGAAAAGATCCGCGGGGGCCAAAAAGTGGACGATCCTAACGTTGAGGAACAGCGCCAAGCCTTGCAAAGATTCACCATCGATCTCACCGCCCGGGCCGAGCAAGGCAAGTTGGACCCGGTCATCGGCCGGGATGATGAAATCCGTCGTACCATCCAGGTCCTGCAACGGCGCACCAAGAACAATCCGGTGCTGATCGGGGATCCCGGCGTCGGCAAGACCGCCATCGTCGAGGGCTTGGCGCAGCGCATCATCAACGGCGAGGTGCCGGAAGGCGTGAAGGGCAAGCGCCTCCTCGCCCTGGACATGGCGGCCTTGATTGCCGGCACCAAGTTCCGCGGCGAATTCGAAGAGCGCATGAAAGCGGTGCTCAACGATATTGCCAAACAGGAAGGTCGAGTCATCCTGTTCATTGACGAACTCCATACCTTGGTCGGCGCGGGCAAGGCGGAGGGCGCCATCGACGCCGGCAACATGCTGAAGCCGGCCTTGGCGCGGGGCGAATTGCACTGCATCGGCGCGACCACTTTGGATGAATACCGGCAGTACATCGAAAAGGACGGGGCCCTGGAGCGGCGCTTCCAGAAGGTACTGGTGGACGAGCCCAGCGTCGAGGACACCATCGCCATCCTGCGCGGCCTTAAGGAAAGATACGAGGTGCACCACGGAGTCACCATCACCGATCCGGCCATCGTGGCGGCGGCGACCCTTTCGCACCGCTACATCACCGACCGCAATCTGCCGGACAAGGCCATTGACTTGGTGGACGAGGCGGCCAGCCACATCCGCATGGAGATCGACTCCAAGCCGGAGGAGATGGATCGGCTCGAGCGCCGCCTGATCCAGCTCAAGATCGAGCGCGAGGCTTTAAAGAAGGAAACCGACGAGGCCTCGCGCCGTCGGCTGGAAGCGCTGGAAGGCAGCATTGAAGGACTGGAACGGGAGTACGCGGAACTGGAGGAAATCTGGAAAGCGGAAAAAGCCACCTTGCAGGGCGCCACCTCGATCAAGGAGAAGTTGGAAAAGGCCAAGCTGGACTTGGAAGCGGCCCGCCGGGCGGGCGATCTGGCGCGGATGTCGGAGCTTCAATACGGTGAAATTCCCAGGCTCCAAAGAGAATTGGACGCGGCGAACCAGGCCGAGGCGCAGGAAGCCAAGCTGGTCCGCAATAAAGTGACGGACGAGGAAATCGCCGAAGTCGTATCCAAGTGGACCGGCATTCCAGTATCCAAGATGCTGGAGGGCGAGCGCGAGAAACTGCTGCACATGGAGGAACAACTCGGCAAGCGGGTCGTCGGGCAGGCGGAGGCCATCAAGGCCGTGTCCGACGCTATCCGACGCTCGCGCGCGGGGTTGGCCGATCCTCGCCGTCCCAACGGCTCGTTCCTGTTTCTGGGACCTACAGGCGTTGGGAAAACTGAGCTTTGCAAGGCGCTGGCCGAGTTCCTGTTCGATACCGAGGAGGCCATGGTGCGCATCGACATGTCCGAATTCATGGAGAAGCATTCGGTGGCGCGCCTGATCGGCGCTCCGCCGGGCTACGTGGGCTACGAGGAAGGCGGCTATCTGACCGAGGCGGTGCGGCGCCGGCCCTATTCCGTGATCCTTTTGGACGAAGTGGAAAAGGCTCACTCCGACGTCTTCAACGTGCTGCTTCAAGTTCTCGATGATGGACGACTGACTGACGGCCATGGCCGCACGGTGGATTTCCGCAATACCGTGATCGTGATGACGTCCAACCTGGGCTCCGACCGTATCCAGGAACTCGCCGGGGAGGAAAACTATCAGCGGATGAAAGCGGCGGTAATGGAAGTGGTGACTTATGCCTTCCGCCCCGAATTTATCAACCGCATCGACGAGGTGGTGGTGTTTCATCCCTTGCAGCGCGAGCAGATTCGCGCCATTTGCCGGATTCAGATCGGGTATCTGCAAAGGCGGCTGGCGGAACGTGACATTTCCCTGCAAGTCAGCGAGGCCGCCTTGGACCAGCTGGGCGAAGTGGGTTTCGATCCGGTTTACGGCGCCCGGCCTTTGAAGCGGGCTATCCAGCAGCAACTGGAGAATCCACTAGCCCAGGACATTCTGGCCGGCAAGGTCGGGCCGGGAGATACCGTGCTAGCAGATGCAGAAAACGGCGAGATTGTGTTTCGCGTACTAGATAGGCGCATCAAGCCATAGAATCATTCAGTCAGAGGGGCGCTTGGCCAGGCTTAGCGCCCCACTCAATTCCTGCAATTCTCTTATCGGCACGCCTATGCTGGATCAGGGCCATGCCTCTCCATTGCGGTTAACCACTTGAATTTAAATCAGTTTATAGCCTGAATTTCCGCCATATCCTCCCGATAAATGGCGTTGCCATCGCCAAAGACCAGGCGTGCGGTTTTTTCGCTTCCGTTTCTTGACATTTGGCTCAATTGAGCTTCTTGTGGAAAGAAGCCTTCAATAAAGTCTCAGCGATGTGGTGTGGGATACAAATATTGGTATCATCTTATCCGGCGAGTGATAGATAATTGTGATCCCTTCGCGCAGCCAGGTGTAAATGTGGGATATGCAAGAGCACGGCGATCTCTTACACTTGGATCAGCAAAATGTTACTTGGTAAATCTTCCGATATGCATTCTATCCAAGCGAGATGGTTCGACCGTGTGACTCAAGATCAGAATAGCCTAGGTAAGCGCTTGAATTTCCTTGTTCTTCGGACGGAGATGTCGTCGTAAGGCGCGGGAAGAAGCAGCAGACGGACATTGAAAATACAAGTAGATCCAACTCGTAATTTAAACGCGGCGGAAATAGGGTTCGAGGCAGCGCTCCAAGAATGCTGGTGAGCATAAGCCAAGTAGATGAGCCTTCGGCCGCAGAGCATCAAGCTTTTTCGAAAAAGTAATAATCCATCTAGGAGACCAATACATGGATACGCGCAAACTCTTATGCTTCGATCCGACCGGAACAAACGAGGAATTGCTCAATGTACTTCGAGCCAACGGCTGGGATGTCTATGCAGCGTCCCGGCTTGATGAGGCGAAAAATCTTATTGATACGCATGGCTTTTACATCGGGATCGTGCTGTTCGGCCCTCGAGAACGCGCGGACCTCTTGCCCATCCATGGACTGCTCGCCATGCGTTATCCGATGGAATGGATCGCGGTCCTGCCCCCGCAAGCGCTGCAAGCACGCGAAATCTGCCAATTGATTGCGCAAGGTTTTTACGATTATCACAGCCTTCCCCTGGATCCCGAGCGTTTGCAGTTCACCCTGGGCCATGCCTATGGAATGGCCTTGGTCATGAAACGGCTGCGCACTCAAACGGCGAACATCGGAGATGAAGGTATCATCGGCTGCAGCCCTAAATTTACGAAAGTGTTTGCGGACATCGAGCGAGCCGCTAGCCTAGACGTCCCAGTCCTAATCCAAGGCGAAAGTGGCTCCGGCAAGGAAATAGCCGCACGCGCCATTCACCGGCGCTCAGCTCGAGGTGACAAATCTTTTGTCGTGGTTAGCTGTGGCGCTTTATCATCGAGCCTGATGCAATCCGAACTATTCGGGTTCGAAAAAGGCGCCTTCGCCGGAGCCTATCGCACCAAGGAAGGCAGCATTGAAAATGCCCTCGGCGGAACCCTATTTCTCGACGAGGTGGGGGATTTACCCGCCGACTTACAAGAGCCGTTGCTAAAGTTCCTGCGTGAAAAGACTATCCGCCGGGTGGGAGGAATCAAGGATATTCCCGTCGATGTGCGCGTCATCGCCTCAACGCATATTGATTTGGAAAAGGCCGTGGCCGACGGGCTTTTCCTGGAAGAGCTTTATCAGGCGCTCAGTCCTTTAATTATAAGTATTCCGCCCTTGAGAGAGCGCCGCGACGATATCGAGCTTTTGGCCAAATACTACCTTGACTTGTTTGTGAACGAGAAATACCGGCACATCAGCGGCTTCACCCCCGAGGCGGTTGCGGCGATGCAGCAGTACGAATGGCCGGGCAACATCCGCGAATTAATCAATCGGGTCCGCCGAGCCATGGTAATGTGCGAGGACCGTTGGATCACCGCACCCGACCTCGGCCTTACGGTTGCCGAGCCAGGGGCGGGAAAATTCGCGGGTCCTATTATGACTTTGGAAGAAGCCAAAGCCGAAGCTGAAAAGGAGATCATACAAATCACCCTACGAGCCACGGAAAACAACATCTCGAGAGCTGCGCGGCAACTCGCCGTGTCACGCATGACCTTGTACCGATTGATGGATAAGCATCGGATTCGTGGCTCGTCGGCCGGTACTCCGAGTCTGCATGGCACTTAAATCGGGTAGAATGGCGCGGTTTCAGCACGATGTACTTAGGCCTAGGAATTGGCAATCGGCTTCTAACGCGCTTGCAGAGAGCTGCTCCGTGAAATAGCCCGAAAGCCTTAGTCGGCATGATTCTATTGATCCGTGGCAGCCGATGCCGGGAAGGTGCGGCGCCGCGGCTGCTCATCTATTTAAGTCAGGGAAGATCGTTTATGCGTGACTTCCTTTTAGATTCTCCCTGAGTCAAGCTTATCATTGGTCAATGGGCGCTCGCGTCATGAGGCACTCCCTCTTCTAAGTTTCCGAGCAATAGTGAAATCTCTAGCCAAAACCTAGAGACTTTTGCAAGCGCCGCGGCTCATTTCCTAGACAGTGGCGTCAACTTCGCAATAATCATCTTCCACCCCTGTGCTCTAACTTCAAACCCAGATATTAGCACTCTCTTAAAAGTTTAATTTTTTACTAGAGCTTTTGATTTATCTATTAAGCCTTTTAATTACACCTTCCTAATTAGGGATAATATCGGCATCAAAAAAGGAGTATACATGGGAAAGCAAATCACCGTTAACATGATATGCTGGCTATTATTTTCGGCATGGCTGCTATCTGGGTGTGGAGAGAATTTAAGTGAGCAAGAATATATTCAGCTCGCCCGAAGCATGCAAGAGAAAGGCGATTTGCATTCGGCGGTAATTTACTTGAAGAATGCGGCAGAGAAAAACAACAACAATGCAGAAACACGGCTGACCCTTGCTCATGTCTATCTCAAGCTAGGAAATGGGGCTGCGGCGGAAAAAGAACTGAAGCGCTCTCAGGAACTCGGTATAGATCCAATGACCGTGAAAGTTCCACTTGGGCGGGCATTATTATTACAGAACGAATTCAAACGTATCTTAAATGAGTTGCCGGTCCTATCAGAAGGCCTTTCGCCAAAAGATAAGGCGGAAATTTATACCTTGCGCGGATTGGCGTATTTGGGAGAAAAAAAGCTAAGTCAGGCGCACGAGGCCTTCCAAGCTGCTCTAGATCTAGAGCCGGATTTAATTGAAGCCTTACTCGGAGAGGCCAAGCTGGCCTTGCTTGGCAGCGAGACGGAAAGGGCGCACGGCTTACTTGAAAAAGCAATAAGGATTAATTCTAAATCCTCTGAAGCCTGGGATTTGCTAGGCGATACAGAGCAAGACCAGGGTAAGTTTAGGGAGGCAGAACAGGCCTACAGCAAAGCCATCGAGCACGGTTTCGACGATGCCGCATACCTCCTAAAAAGGGCTTTGGTCCATATTCAGCTTAACGAATATGAGTCCGCTCAACAGGATATTAATTCGGCAAAAAAACTCGCGGCTCGGCAGCCTCAGCCATTTCTTCACTATGTTCAGGGGCTAGTTTATTTCGGGCAGCAGCAGTATGTGGAAGCCCAGAACAATTTCGAAGAGGCCTTGAAAGGCGCGCCCGAGTATTTACCAACCCTATACTATTTAGGGGTTTCACATTATAAGCAAAACCATCTGCATCAGGCTGAAAAGTACTTATCCGAGGTATTAAAGACGGCGCCCCAAGTAGAAGCCGCCAGAAGATTTCTTGGTGATGTGCGATTTCGCAACCGTGATTTTAAGGGGGCTCAGGCCATCTTGGAGCCGGTATTAGTTAAAAACCCAAATGATCCCCAAGTACTTAATTTAATAGGAAATATTTATCTTGCCCAGGGAAAGACGCAAGAAGGCACCCGGTTTTTACAGAAAGCTGTTGCGCAACAGCCAAACTCCGCGCAAACTCATACTGATTTAGGATTAAGTTTGTTGATGCAGGGAGAGCGGGAGAAAGGCATCAAGGAACTTGAAAGTGCGATTGAAGCCGATCCTAAGTTTCAGCGCGCCGATTTAATGCTTATCCTGACCCATTTGCGCGCGCACGAATTCGATCAAGCCTTGCAAGCCGCTGAACGGCTCCATGCTAAAGCTCCGGATAACCCCGATCCTTTGACTTTAATGGCGGGAGCCCATTTGGGCAAAGGCGACCAAGCCAAAGCTAGAGAAGCCCTTGAAAACGCACTTCAAGTAGCGCCGGGCGACCCCAATGCCGCTCATAATTTGGCCAGCTTGGAAGCCGCGAAGGGAAATCTTGAAAGGGCCGAATCCTTATATCAACAGGTTCTTCAACGCCATCCAGGCCATTTGCAAACCTTGCTTTACTATGCGGAGTTCAAGCAAAAGCAAGGAAACATCGCGGAAGCCAAGAAGCTGCTCGAGCAAGCCATGGAGAGAAATCCCCAGGCTTTACAGCCTCGGGTTGTGTTGGCTGATTATTATCTACGTAATGGGCAACCCCGGCAGGCTTTGGCGATCACGAATGAACTACGAGAATCCCACCCAAATGATCCTGTCTTGTTGCGTTTAATTGCTGAAGCACAGCTGAATACCGGAGATTCGGCTCAAGCCATTTCAACTTTAGAGAAATGGACTAATCTAGATCCTAGATCTGCGCAAGCCCATTACTTGCTGGCGAAAGCCTATAACGCCTCTGGTCAGCGGGCCAAAGTCCGGGAAGCGCTGGATAAGACATTGGCCTTGGAACCCAATCATGCGGCGGCCAAATTCGTCAAGACAAGTCTCTTGATGAATGAGGGAAAGCAGGACGAGGCCGCCAAGCTCCTACAGGAGCTAAAGAAAAGCCATCCTGAAAGCTTGGAAGTCATCGATTTGGAAGGAGAGCTGGCCCTTTCGCAGAAGAAGATCAAGGAGGCGATGGCAATTTACGAGTCAGCGGGCAAGCGCTTCCCGGACAGCAACCGCTGGCCTCTCAGATTGGCGCAGAGTCAATGGGAAAGCGATGATCCGGAAGCCGGGAATACTACGTTGGAAAACTGGCTGAAAGGGCATCCTGAGGATTACCAAGTCCGTTTTGTGCTGGCCAACCATTACCTGCTACAAAATCAGTTAGATAAAGCAAAAGTGAACTTTGCCAAGTTGAACGAGAAGTTTCCTAAAGATGCGCTTGTCCTTAACAATCTGGCGTGGATTACCCGTGCTGAGAATCCGGACCAAGCATTAAGTTATGCAAAGGAAGCGTTGAACCTGGCTCCTCAGGATCCGGAGATCATGGATACGCTTGGTGTCATTCTAATGGACAAAGGTCAAGCTCAAGAGGGATTGCGATATCTCAGAAAGGCTGTGGAAAGATCTCCTAATAACCTCAGTACCCAATTTCATCTGGCACAAGGGCTCGCTCGAAACGGCGATAAAGTCGAAGCGCAAGGCGTGATAAAAACCGTGCTTTCGACCAATCGGCCCTTTCCTGAACGTGGGCAGGCGCAGGCACTGCTAAATGAATTAGAAAGGTAAAAATTGGCCGATAAGAAAACACCAGCATGAGCTGCGAAAAAAATTCCGAAAGCGAATTCACAGGTCCGCAGGATATTGGAATAGCGCTCCAGCTGTGGTCAGAACTTTTGGGACGGGAACATGTGCGTAGCGATGTGCAGTCCTTGACGGCCTATACTCGGAGTACCGCATCGTTCAGTACCCAGCCTTTGGCCGTCCTAAGCCCAAAATCCACGGAGGAAATTGTCGAGATTGTCCGAGTTGCCGGCAAGTTCCGTATTCCAGTCTATCCCATTAGCCGCGGAAAGAACTGGGGCTATGGCGATGCGTGCGCTGTGACAGAGGGACAGGTCATTGTCGATCTTAGTCGTATGGACCGGATCATTGAGGTTAATGAAGAATTAGCCTATGCCGTCATTGAGCCGGGGGTTACCCAGCGGCAGCTTTCGGAATACTTGCGAGAAAACAATATCCCTTTGTGGATGGATTGCACGGGAGCCGGTCCTGATACAAGCCTGGTGGGGAATATTCTGGAGCGCGGCTTTGGCCATTCGCCCTATGGTAACCGTTTTCAAACCGTGGCTGGCTTGCAGATCGTGCTCGCCGACGGCCAGGTATTAAAGACGGGGTTCGGCCATTACCCCCAGGCCAAAACGACTTACCTCTTCCCCTATGGAATAGGACCTTATTTGGACGGGATCTTCACCCAATCGAATTTAGGTATCGTTACCCGCTTGGGACTCTGGCTGATGCCCGCCGCGGAGTGTATTAATCATTTTTTGTGCTTTATTGAGAAGCATGAAGATATTGAACCTGTAGTCGAGAGGCTACGACCGTTACGTATGAATGGCACCTTGAGAAGCATCGTGCATATCGGCAATGATTTAAGGTTGATTTCAGGGGGACAAACCTATCCTTTGGAGATGTCTGGCGGCAAAGTGCCTTTGCCTCAAGAAGTGCGAGAAAAGCTACGCAAGCAAGCTGGTGTTGGGGCATGGAATGTTTCCGGAGCTCTTTACGGAACAAAACAACAAGTGGCTATCGCCCGTAGGGCGCTTGCCAAAGCCTTAAAGGGCAAAGGCAGAGAGCTTGTATTTATCACTGATCGCAAGCTTGCTGTCGGTGGTTTTCTGCTTGGATTATTAGGCGATTCCCAGTGGGGCCGAAACTTGAGAGGGAAACTCCTTGCCGCCAAGGCCCTCTTTGATATGAACCGAGGAATTCCCAGTAGCAGGTTTCTTGCCGGAGCCTATTGGCGCCGGCGCGGAGGACTGCCACCTAATTTTCCGAACCAAGCCGATCCCGCAGCCGATAATTGCGGCATGTTGTGGCTTTCACCAGTCATTCCGATGCTGGGGAATGAAGTATTACGGCTTTATGAGCTCATTGAACCTATTTTCAAGCAATATGGATTCGATCTCTTTATTACTGTTCACATGGTTACTGAGCGCGCCCTAGGAAGTGTTATCACAGTGGCTTATAACAAAGAGGAAATGGCCGAAACGGAGCGTGCACTGGCATGTTATTATACGTTATTCAATGCCGTTATGGACGCTGGCTATATACCTTACCGGATCGGCATTCAGTCGATGGCAGATTTAGCTCATGACTCTGAGGTTTTCTGGGATGTTGTGAGCAACATCAAATCGGCTCTAGATCCTTATACGATTATTGCACCTGGACGATATAATCCAAAATCAACGACAATGCCTCGACCTTCCCTATCATCAGAGGCGCATCCTGGTTTCGAAGAAAAATCCTCATCGCTAAATACAATAATTAAGTTATAGTATTGTTTATTTTACTTTAGAAAACAGGATCTGTAGAAATTATGATAATTAGATGGCTTATTCACCGTGTTATTGAATTGGCAATAATTCATCGTCACAAATTAATCTTAATCTTAAGTCTCTTATCTATGAATAGCCAGCTGTATGATGCCTCCAGGGTAATAGTTTCATATAACAATAAAAATCATTTTATTTAATGCCAATGAGCAGGCCATGATTGAGAGGCAAGTTATCGATGCGCTTGATCTCCGCATATCGTGCTTCCGAGAGAGCCGTTTCGTAGGTCCTCCAAGGGTGCAACATACCTTCTCCAGTGGCGATTGCGAGGAAATAAGGAGAGCCCAAGGCCGTACTGAGTGGTCCGGTATCGTCATCATCTCCCATCATATTAAAAATTAAAACTGCCCCACCTTTAGGAAGGGCAGCGTAGGCTTTCTTCAGTAAAGCGAGGTTCCGTTCCGCGGACCAAATCGGCATGATGTGGCAGAAAATGATCGAGTCAATACCGGGTGGAAATGGATCAATGAGGAAGTCACCTGGATAGGTAAAGATCCGTTCAGTGAGGCCGGCTTGTATGATGTTGTGCCGCGCAATTTCGCAGACCGAGGGAGAGTCGAACACGGTGACCTTAAGATTCGCATAATGCCGAGCGAGCGCAATGGCGTTTGTCGCATCGCCTCCACCAGCATCGACTAAATGACTTAGATGACTGAAGTCGTATGCATTTAGGAGGTGCTGATTGGCTTGAACTGAGAGCCCACTCATGGCATCCTGGAAAACTTTTTCGATCTCTGGATAGCTAACAAGTCTTTCGTATAACGTTTTTCCTTGTCCAGGAAAGTGTTGTAGGCCTACGTTTGTGTTTTGCTTAAGTGATTCCACGAAATTTTGTAATCCTGGATAAACGATATGCGCCTGCCATCCCAGAATTCCTCCTAAGTAGCCAGGCTTTCCCGAAACCAACCGCTCCTCAACGAGCTCGGCATTACGATAGCCTTCATCCACTTTTTTTAATAATCCAAGTGCCGTTAAACCAGTCAATAATATATATAGCGGCTGACTTTTCAGTTTTAACCTGAGAGCGAGTTCATTAAACGTCGCACTAGGCGAAGCTGAAAGAAAATTAAACAAACCTAGCTCTATACCCGCCCAAAGTAATTGGAAAGCACTATGACCTCCTGCAATAAGAAGCAAGTGCTCGAAATCGATATCCTGCTGTGCATATTTAGTTGGCATGATTTTCTCCCATGCAATTGAAGATTAATTTACTAAAAGTCGTGAAATTGCTTGAACAGTGATCCGGTCTGTACTTAATCCTAATGCCCCTAATCGCAATTGATTACAGAGTACTACTATCTAGACATCAGTGATTCCTGGATCACTGAAATACCCGATTTATACGACTACCACTAGATTTGCTGATACATCCTTCTCTGGTTATGTTGCGCTCGCTGCGGAATATCTTCATATGTAGCAACAAGCGCCCTTCCTTGGACTGGAAAATTTCACCAGAAAAAATGCTAGTAATGTCATGATTACTCAAAGTCACTGCTTCAGTAGAACACAATAGATTCTAGTTGATGAATAAATAAATGCGAGCTTGGGCTGAACTCCTTAAGTGTAGAGTATTTTCTAGGAACCCTTAATAATTCGACGAGATTTCTAAGGGATTGCTTGATGTGGTGAGAGGATCACTATGAAGTTTACGCGGAGGGGCTCCAAGCTTGGCTGGCAAGCTGAGACTGGATTTTTCGCCGAACGGCAGAGATCTCGGCTTCTAATTTATAGACAGCATGGCCGGTTGGAGACATTCGGTATGCCATGTGATACGTCGAGAGCAGGGAGTTTTGGAAAAGCTCGTCTCTCTCAGACGATAGCTAGACCCGCATCATCCTAATTAAGGCCTAAGTAGGCCAAGAGAAGTATGGAGTGAAGGATTGGGACTATCCCTGTGCCCCTTGGAAGCAGTGATCTTTGTGAGCGCCTTTCAAGCTGATGGTTTAAGAGATGCTCAGGTTATTGCTGATCTAAAAGGCACCTTTGCTAGCCTGTCTCGAACAGACCTCGATACGACGCTGCCGTGCAACGATCGCGATTTGCCAGCAATTCAAGCAGCCCAAAGTGCTCGAAAGGTCATTATTGAAGCTATCAATGCGAGGACTTCACCCGTTAAGTTGCCGTCGGATAGCCCTCTCGATCCCTTAGGAATGGATACAGCCGGGAAACGCTTTTCCCCAGCCGTATCCGATATAGCTAGAGATTAAGCCGTAGGATGTCGGCGCGTTGCCCACATCCCCAGCAAGCCAGCGCCTAAAAGGGCCAAGCTCGCCGGTTCTGGGACTGTTGGCCCCACGTTTACTTGGGCTGAGGTAGCAGTATTACTAATAATTGATAAGCTATAACGTGTGTTAGCCGCGAGCATTGGAGATGTTCCCGTAAAGGAGCTCTGAGGTAGAGTAATCGTAGCTACATCGCCCGGAGTTGACGTCGTAATGGTCTGATTATTGACAGGGGCCGGGCTAAATGCAAAGACTAGACTATTGCCGGCGTCGAGGTTCCTGAGCTCTAACCCAAAGTTAAACCCTGCCGTAGATTGAGAGGGCGGGCTTTGGCTATCCGCAGTCAACGCAGCTTCCGCTAATCCACTAGCGGCCAGATCAAACCTAATGGAATCGGCTTGGGCCAATGAAAATACGAATTGGCTGCCGTTTTGAATCACTGAGCTCGCAAGCCCATTTCCATTGCTGTTGAGTTCTACCTCCGAGACTTGATTCGCCGTAGCTGGCGTGCCAACAGGCGTCCCTGTGATAATGGCGCCCTGCAAAATCGCATCACCTCTCGAGAAGTAACCCCCGAATGGCGCTTGTTGAGTGAAAACGTTTTCGCCAGGCGCACCTGTACCGACTACGGCTTGCTGAACATCGACATTACCTGTACTAGGCCCTGCGGTATGCGCATCGCTGACTCCATTCAAGGCGGCATTGTCTGTGCTGCTATTTTGAACGGAGAGTGAGCTAAAATCACCGAAATCGTATTGAGCGCCACTGCTGTGAAAGATCGCTAGAGAGGCATTTAGATTCGAAAATGCCTTCGCGCCCGCCTGCGCGTTTCCTGCTATTCCCACGCCGAGCGTTACTGCAGTCGCTATCGTTAAAGCTTTCGTCTTAAAGTGCTTCATGGTTTAGACTCCTTGTCGAAATTTCTCTGCTAGAGGCATGTTGATTTAGCTCAGAAAACGCGAGCACCAAGGATAAGCTCTAATTTTCGGTCAAAGCATTAATGCATCATGCGCGCCAAAAAGCAATTGTCTTTTCTAATTAAAGCCTTACGAAAAGCTTAATTCTTCAGCTAGCGCGAATGCTACGAAACGTAAAATATTTCGACACTCCGGAATGGCTTTAAAAGGTCATGCAGCGTCGTACACAGGGGTAAAAATCATCAACTATTTAAACCCATCACCGACTGAGCAGAATTCAGATCAATGCTCAAAGTCTCGCTGATTTGGTCATCCTCATTGATCCGGCCTTGCTGTGATATGACCCTTGAGCGACATGACCACCGAGCATGATCATTATCCTTGATATTCAGCCTCCAGTATTAACAATCAGGCTGGAGGCCGATTACACTACCAGACTCGCCCCTTCCGTTGAGTCAGAGATTCTTCACCTTCTTCGAAAAGGAGCGTGAAGTGAGTTAACGGAATGCTGCAAGCAAATAGGCTCGACCTTCGATGAAGAAGATGCCAACATCACGGCAGTCAGCCATCTCGGCGCCTATCAGAGTCTTTTTCGCGCTTTTTGAAGTGACTGAACAGTCCTTGGCTAAAAGAACAATCAGTGCACGTCAGGCTTCAGGAAGTCGATCATAGAGATTAGAGACGGTCGCGGTTTTTTACCGCGACCGTCGCAAGATCATTCGACCTTGATAGTTTGGCGCTTGAAGCCAGGCGCCTTGGGTAGGGTCAATTCCAGAATGCCATCTTTGAACGTCGCCTTAGCTTTCTCGCTCTCGATGGGGCCAGGCAGTCGCACCGTCCGCTGGAATTCTCCACGGCTCAATTCGCGCCGATGGTATTGGCCTTTTTCCTCCTTTTCTTCCTTCTGGGTCGTAGCGCGGATGGACAGCGTATTTTCATTCACCGAAACATCCAGGTTCTCCTTGCTGACGCCCGGCAGCTCCGCGCGGACGAACACTTCGTCCTCTCGGTCGATTACGTCGACTCGCGGCCATCGTCCACCAAATACCGATCCCGCATCAGGAAAATTGCGTCCGAGCCAAAACGGGCTCAGCCAGTTGCGCCGAACTTCATCCAACCATTGATCGAACTCGTCCAAGGGGCTCAAAAATTGGCCGCGGGAGGGCTGGGAAACCTCTTTCCCGGCGGTTTGCGTTGGTTGATTTGTTTCGTTAGCCATAATGTTTACTCCTTAATCAAAATAACCAATACGAAAGGCATTGTTATTTTTTCCTTTAAATAGGGCCAAAATTAGAAGATTTCAACGGGAGATTGCGTCATTCCGCATGCAGGTTCCGCCATCCCAGGACTAGAAGCCTTGGCAGATCGACCAGGCAGGTAAAAAGCGAGGAATTTACGAGGAGGTTTGGTGCCGGACGTCCTTGCCCTCGACTTGATAAATTACATATTCCGCGAGATTTTGGGCGTGAGCGCCGATGCGCTCCAAGGCTTTAATGATCAATACCATGCTGACCGCGAATCCAATGTTACGGGCGTCCTCCATGACGTAGGTAAGCAATCGACGCAGACCCGCCTCGAATTCCTCCTCAAGCTGCCGATGGGCTTCGATGATTTCCAGCGCCGATGCTTCATCCAACTTATCGAAGGCGTGCAAGACTTTCTCCAAGGCATCGACCGCCAATGATCCCATCACATTCACATCTCTAAGCATGTGATCACTGGGATCGATACTGCCGCTGCCATAAATTTGCAGGGCAATGTTGGCGATGCGTATGGCCTCGTCTCCGATCCGCTCCAGATCGGTCACACTCTTGGATACCGACATTACCAATCTCAAATCTCCGCCGACGGGGCACCGGCGGGCGATAAGGCTGACGATATCCGCGTCAGTCTCGACCTCAAGCAGATCGAGTTCGTTCTCCCGTGGCGCGATCTTGCGGGCTAACACCAAATCTTTGTGCTTCAATGCATGAAGCGCGTCCTTCAGCTGCGATAGAGCCAGACCGCCAATCTCCAGCACCCGAAGTTGAAGCCGGCTCAACTCCCCGTCAAAGCGCTTGACGGTATGCCCTTCCGCCTTAACGCTCGAGCCGGATTTCTGGGTTTCGCTCATGGTTTGAGCCTTATCCGAATCGGCCGGTAATGTAATCTTCCGTCAATTGATGCCTAGGATTGGTGAAAATTTGTGCCGTTTCACCCACCTCGATGAGTCGCCCCAAATGGAAATAGGCGGTACGCTGCGAGACTCGAGCGGCCTGCTGCATGGAATGGGTCACGATCGCGATCGTATAATGCACCCGAAGCTCGTCGATCAGTTGCTCGATTTTCGCGGTTGCGATGGGATCAAGCGCGGAACAAGGCTCGTCCATCAGGATGACTTCCGGATTTACCGCGATGGTTCGAGCGATACACAGCCTTTGCTGCTGTCCCCCCGAGAGGCTGGTACCCGGCTGATGCAGGTAATCCTTCACTTCATCCCAAAGCCCGGCTCGCCGCAGCGAGGTTTCCACCACCTCCTCCAATTCCGCCTTTGAGGCGACGAGGCCGTGAATTCTCGGTCCGTATGCCACATTCTCGAAAATGCTTTTTGGAAATGGATTTGGTTTCTGGAAGACCATGCCCACCTGGGCACGCAGCGGAACGACATCCACGCCATTATCATAAATGTTCTTGCCGTCCATGATGATGTCGCCCGTGACTCGGCAGCCGATGATTGTATCGTTCATGCGGTTCAGGCAGCGAATGAAGGTGGATTTACCGCATCCCGAAGGACCAATGAGGGCGATGACCTCGTTGCAGCCCACGTCCAGACTGACGTTTTGAATGGCCAATTTTTCGCCGTAGTACACGTTGACATTCCGACACTCGATGCGCGGCTTCAGCGAAGTGATTTCGCCCACCGTCTTCCCGTAGTCGCGATTAAAGGCTACTTCGGAGGAAGTCTTTTCTCGAATTTTCATTGGAGGCGTCTCTTTGTGAGATACCGAAGGTTTTAATTCAAACAAAGTCGTCATAGCCTCATCCAGGTGTTATTTCGGAACAGGTTACCATCGGCGCTCGTAACGCCGGCGCAGATAAACAGCCGTTCCGTTCATTAATATCAAAAATGCCATCAAGACTAAGATAGCGGCCGAGGTGCGCTCGACAAAAGCACGCTCGGGGCTATCTGCCCACAGAAAAATCTGTACGGGAAGCACTGTGGCGGGCTGGTTGATGGAGGTGGGCACGTCGACGATAAACGCCACCATGCCAATCATCAGCAACGGCGCGCTCTCGCCCAGGGCCCGGGCCATACCGATGATCGCCCCAGTCAGCATGCCGGGCGTGGCGAGAGGAAGAACGTGATGAAATACTGTCTGCATCGACGAGGCGCCGACTCCGAGAGCGGCCTCTCGGACAGAAGGCGGCACCGACTTCAGGGCGGAACGGCCGGCGATAATAATAACAGGCAAGGTCATCAAGGCCAGTACCAGCCCGCCTACCAAGGGCGAGGAGCGTGGCAAGTTGAAAAAATTGATGAAGATCGCTAGCCCCAAAAGACCGAATACGATCGAGGGAACCGCCGCTAAATTGTTGATATTGACTTCGATGAAATCGGTCCAGCGATTTTGGGGCGCGAATTCTTCCAGATAGATAGCGGCGGCTATGCCGATCGGCAAGGATAAAACCAGCGTCACCAATAAGGTGAAGGAAGAGCCGACCACGGCGCCCCAGATGCCTGCCGACTCCGGCTCCCGTGAATCACCCTTGGTAAAAAAGGTTGAATTGAAGGCTTTTTTGATCCGGCCATCCGCTTCCAGCTTTTCGATCCAAGTCAATTGGCTCTTCAAACGGCCTTCGCTTTCCACGGTACTGGAATCGAATTGGCCTTTCGCCAGCATGTCTATAGCATCGTCGGCTGGAAGCCAGATCCGTTCAGTCTTGCCGATGATGTCCGGCTTGTTCAGTACCACGCTGCGCAACGTGTCGGAAGCCGAGGAACTCAGTAAGCCATAGAGCGCCCGCTTTTGCGTCCGTTCCTTCACATCGGGGAAAAGGGCGCTTAGGCTCGCCTTCAGCAAGGCGTCGTAGTCGGCAGCCGCCATAATGGAAGGATTGCGGGTACCCTCGGGATCGACAATTTGTGGATCGAAGTTTATATCGAGCCCGATAGTGGTGTAGCGGAAAGCCGGATAGCCTTTAGTGATAATGCTGCCGAACAAAATAGCCAAAAAACATAGGCCCAGGACGATGGACGTGAGGCCATAGGCTCGGAACCGTTGTTCCGCCCTGCGGCGCTTGGGCAGGCTGGCGAGAACGGCATCGACGGTACGCGGCGGCGATAGGGCCGAATCAAGGCTATTCATATTGCTCTCGATATTTTCGAACGATGTGCAAGGCGATGATGTTAAGGGCCAAGGTCATTGAAAACAGGACCAAGCCCAAAGCAAATGCCGCCAAGGTTTTGGGGCTGTCGAATTCCTGATCGCCGACCAACAGCGTCACAATTTGTGTGGTTACCGTCGTCACCGCCTGCAAGGGGTTGGCGGTTAGATTGGCACTCAAGCCGGCCGCCATCACCACGATCATGGTTTCGCCGATCGCACGCGATACCGCCAGCAATATGCCGCCTACGATCCCCGGCAGTGCGGCCGGAATGATGACCTGCCGTATGGTTTCCGACTGAGTCGCTCCTAGCGCGTAAGCACCATCCCTGAGTGATTGCGGCACGGCGTTAATGAAGTCATCTGACAGCGATGATACGAAAGGAATAATCATAATTCCCATGACCAACCCAGCCGCCAAGGCGCTTTCCGAAGACACTTCCAAACCAAGGCTGGACCCCAGATCGCGCACGAACGGCGCCACAATTAAGGCCGCAAAAAAGCCATAGACGACGGTCGGAATGCCGGCGAGAATCTCCAACAAAGGCTTGGCTACGGAGCGAAATCTAGTATCTGCATACTCCGATAAATAAATCGCCGACAGTAATCCGATCGGCACGGCCACCACCATTGCAACCGCCGAAATCAACAAGGTCCCGGTAATTAGAGGTACTGTACCAAAAGCGCCGGAAGAGCCCACTTGATCTGGCCTTATGGCCATCTGCGGACTCCAATGTAGACCGAATAAGAATTCGGTGACCGGCACCTTCTGGAAGAATCGGATCGATTCGAATAGTACGGATAGAACAATGCCAATGGTCGTGAAGATCGCCAGAGTGGCGCAGCCAATCAGAAAGATGGTAACCGCTTTTTCAACTTGGTTCCGTGCCCGGTGCTCTCTCGTAATGCGATGATGGGCGAATGTCGCTCCGGCCAGCGCGATGCAGATTCCAAATCCCGTCAGCAGCAAATTGCTGATTTGCTCAAGCCAAAGATATTGATCGGCGGCCTTTCTGATTGCCGGATCGACATCGCCGGCCGCAGAATTATGCGCAACGTTCCGAATATCGTTTATCAGAAGGTTCAGCCGCTCGGGTGACTCCGAGCTGAGTTCGTTAGGCAATCCCGAGATGACGAGATGAGTAATTATCGAATTTTCGAAGCAAAGCCATAAGAACAGCAGCAGCAGGGTCGGAACGCCACACCAAAGTGCCGCATAATAACCATAATAACTCGGCAGCGAGTGGAGCTTCCGGATGCTCCCGCCGGCAATGGCGAATGCCCGCTTCCGGCCCCAATAGAATGCGGCCGAAGTTAGCAGAAGGACCAGGAAAACAAAAGTCGACTTCTCCACCTGACGAGGCTCCTAGATAACAGAGGACCCCTGAGTGGGGATGGGGATCGCTTCCTTGCGGCGTGTTTGGGCTAGGGGCCAGCCCATGTAGATTGGCAAGTATTGAACCTTTGGCAGCCTATTTCGGTGCATCTAGACTCCGCAAAAGCCCCAAGCGCCACCCGTCGAAATTCCGAATCGCTCATTTTAAGCAGCGTTTTATTACAGAAATATGTCAAACTGGACTGATCTGACGAACCGCTCAATGGTTGATGGTCAATCTTATGCCTCAAGCAGGTCGGTTTTCTATCAGCCACTCATGACAAGAATGAGACAATTTTCCAATTCGACACTCTGCTCGGCCAGCAGCCTGCGTGTCAGTTCTCCCGCAGCGCCAAGGACTTCGCCAATTTCACCCGTTCGTCCACTGACGCTGGAATACTTCGCAGTTCCTCGATGCGCCGCAAGCGGGGCAACAGCCCGATCTTGTTGGCAAGCTGGATGCTGAGTCCGGGCCGCGCATTGATCTCCAGCATCATGGGGCCGTATTGCGCATCCAAGACAATATCCACGCCGATAAAACCGAGCCCCACCAGATCGTGGCACCTGGCGGTCAAGGCTAGAATGTCGTCCCAATGGGGAATTTGCCGGCCCGACAGCGTACCGCCGGTATCCGGGTGCTGCTCAATGGGGTCCTCATGCCAGACGCCGCAAAACGTCCATCCCGTAGCCATGTCAATCCCGACCCCGATCGCTCCCTGATGCAAATTGGCCTTGCCATCGGAGATCCGCGTCGGCAGGCGGATCATGGCTAGCACTGGAATGCCCTTGAATACCAGGGTGCGTATATCCGGAACGCCTTGGTAGCTGATGTGCTCGAAAATCGGATCGAATTTCACCCGATACTCGATGAGGGCGGAATCCGGCAATCCGCCCAAGCTATACATGCCATTGAGAACATTCGATACATGATGCCCCAGCTCATCGTCGTCCGCCATGGTCCCGCCGATCTTGCGATAGCGACCGTTATGGCGACCGGTAATAATCAATATTCCCTCTCCCCCGATGCCATGAGCCGGCTTTACCACAAAATCCTCATAGGGCTCGAGCACGGTGTGCAGTTGCTCGATTTCGTGAACGATCTCGACTACGCCATACAGCATCGGCACCCTAATTCCCGCCTCCATGGCCAAGGCCTTGGTACGGCGCTTGTCATCGACCAAAGGATAATTTCGGCGGGGATTATAAGGCAGAATGAAATCCGCGTTCCGCTCGTTCAATCCCATGATGCCGAGCTCGCGCAAGCGCCTCCACGGGAGCTGAAAGCCATTCCAAAACATTTGGATTAGCTTCTAAATGCGGCGCGGAATCGCCATAGCTCGGTTAGCCTATAGCCGGTATACCTTCCAAGTAGCAAGGTCATGGCCAATATGACGAGCAACAATTCCGGAAACACGAACACCAAGTGCTCCAAGCACCGACTGCTCATGCTGAGATAGCCGAGTGCGGCCACCAAGAGACTTCCGAATCCTTGCTTCAGCGCTTCGCTGGATCCCAGTTCCTCCCAGACCAGCGACATGCGTTCAATGGTCATGGCCAGAATCACCATCGGGAACAAAGCAACCGAAAGACCCCGGTCGAATCCCAACTTGTGACTCACCAAGCTGACCAGTGCCATTAGGATAATCACGATGATGAGCACCGCCGCCAGTCGCGGGACAAGAAGCAACTTGAGATATTCCAGATAAAAACGGATCAAAAGGCCCAGTGCCACCAGCAAACAAAAGAGTACTAAGCCCCACAGCAACTCTGTTTCTCGGAACGCCAGGGCGATCAGGATCGGCATAAAAGTGCCGAAGGTTTTGATGCCGATAACATTGCGCAAAAATACGATTAAAAACGCTCCTATAGGCACCATGAGCAAGACTCGGTAAACGTTCTGCGTTGCAACCGGGAGGCTGAAGAGGGAGTATTCCATAAGACGCGATCCCATTTGGCGCGCCCGCTGCTCAGCGACTAGGGTTCTATCTTGAGTCCGCTCGGTAATGGAATATTCGATTTTGGGATTTTTTCCGCCTGAAAGATCAAGTATCGGCGCATCACCGATGTGCCAGACCACGGCGTCCTTGGGAAGTCCTGCCTCTCCGGTCTGTGGATTGAACGCCAGCCATTGGGTGCCATCATAGACCTCGAGCCAAGGCGTCAACGAACCATGGCTGATGCCATCCTTGAGCAGCAAAATCTGAATCATCCTGGCGGCAATATTCGCGCCGGCCAAAAGATCTACGATCCGTTTGGTCCACTCTTCCGGCGACTGGATGTCCTGCTTAAGCAGGCTGGCGTTCGAATTAGGCATCGGCGCATTCAAGCGCAATAACAATTCCCGCGCGAACGTTGCTGAATCGGCCGATTTGCTACGCACTTCTTCCATCAACCCGGCCGCAGCGGAATGGAGCAGTTCCGGAAATCTGGGCGGATGGACCTCCGGCACGACGATGGTCGCTGGCTGAACTGGCGCCATGGGGTCCTGCGCCAGATGAATGCGGTAATAAAGCACCTGATAGCCTTTGGCCCGGCGGACCGCCCACTGTGCAAACCGATTCAGGCCATCGTCCTCCGTGGTCAGGCCGTAATTACTTGAAACAAAGTTCTCGTCCACTACGGTATAGCCACTGGGCTGGCGCGGAATGGAAAACTGCAGCTTGACCGGTGCATCCCGTCTGGCCTTGAATTCGATCCGGGCTTCCACCGTCCATACCTCGGCCTTTTCCGTAGGCAGTAGCGGCAAGCCGAGGCGAGTGACCTTGTACCAACAAAGGGATATCCCGGCGACAATCAGCAGCAGCGCGAGAGTTTTGACGTGTAAATTTCGCAATGGATTATCCGTCCGACGCAAACTTGCCGCGGCGGGAATCGCTACTTACGACCTCCCGGCCCTGACGGGGACGACTGGAGCCTACAAGGGTCACTTTCCGCCTTGTATAGGAAGGTCTCCGCGGCATCGACGAGGGCAACGTCCTGAAGGAAGCTTCTCCCCAACAATAGCGGATAGTTGAAGTTGCTGCGGTCGACCAGGGTAAATTCCGTCTCGTAATCTCGGCCGTTCTTGCACAGACTCAGCTTTACGACATCGCGCTTCGACGAGCGCGCCATTCTCTCCTTGACATAGGCCGTACGAATTATCGGACGCTCGACGGCAAGCGGTTTCTTATCCTCGCTCCCGATCAAAGTAAATCGAACCCATTCCCGGCCTTCCTTGGTGAAATGATCGATATGGTCGGCATGCACCGAGGAAGTCTTGGCGCCGGTATCCAGTTTCGCCGTAACTCGGAGGTTCCAAGGCTTTAAATAGACCGATTCCAACCAACCCATGACTAGTTTTTCGCGCATGCGATGGTGCGGATCATTATCCGCAGCCGCCGCGGCAAACGGCATTGCGGCCCAGAAAAGGAGAATTCCGACTTGGAACGGAACAATCGAACGGATCAAGATCCTAGCCTCCACGAAATATTTTAGTGTGCGGAGGGCGAGTCCCGCCGCCTCATCCGCACCGGGAAGTTGAAGATTCCTTTGAGGGAGTTCGAAAGCACCTTGGACAAGGATCGCCATCATTCCGGAAATGATTCCAGAATCATGGCGGCCTTATCATGCAAATGCTGGCGGTCGTCCGTTAGCGAGAATGCTAAAGTTAAAGAGATTTAAAGGCGAGCTGGTTCAGTCTTCGGCCAAAGTCAAGCCTTTTTTCTGGCTGGCATAATAGGCGGCAATATCCTTGATATCCTCCTCGGACAAGCCACTGGCGAAACCGGCCATGATAGGATTATTCCGGGCCCCGGATTTGTAATCCTGTAAGGCTTTGATGATGTAGCTTTCATATTGCCCCGCCAACCGCGGAAAATTCGCATCCTCTCCATTGCCATCTTCGCCATGGCAACTTGCACAAGCCGCCGCCTTTTGCTTGCCCGCCACGGCGTTGCCGGTCACCGGCAAATTGACGTTAATACCTCGAAATTTCGACACGAAGGCCGCGATATCCTCCATATCCTGCTCGGTCAGACTAACGGAGTTGCCATGCATTGTGACATGCTTGCGCTGATCGGCTTGGTAGGCTTTGAGGGCCGCCACCACGTAGGCAGCGTGTTGTCCACCTAAGCGGGGTACGTGGTAAGTCGGGTAGGCATTAGTGTAACCGGGCACCCCGTGACACCCTATGCAGGTATAAAACTTTCTCTTTCCTGCTTCGGCATCCCCGCCCGCCCTCGCCGTCGGCACAATCGCGACCCAGGACAAACTTATGACTAAGAGGCTCCATAAAATCTTATTTTTCATTAGGCGTAGCTCCAGAACTCAAATGACTTAATTATGCGGACAGAATCGGCTTGGAGAGGAGTTCACTCAAGCTGGTGGACAGCAAAAAACCCGGTTTTTTACCGGGCATCAGTCTTGGTGGGCGGAGATCAAGGTTGTTGGAAGGTCTATTCAGCCAGCCTTGATCGCCGCTCTTAGCGCATGGGCACCCGATGGAGGCTCCAAGACTCCATCGGGCGATTCGCCGATTTACATGCTCAACGCCTGCTTCAAAGCCTCCTCGACATCGCCGGCATCAATGGTGGCCGGTGCCTCCGCTTCTGCGGGCTCCCCGAGTTTGGCCCGCCGCTTGCGTTCCAGATGATAGGCAAGGCCCGTTCCTGCCGGGATCAAGCGCCCGACAATGACGTTTTCCTTCAATCCCAGCAAGCGATCGCCTAAGCCGCGAATAGCCGCCTCGGTAAGGACCCGCGTGGTTTCCTGGAACGAGGCTGCCGAGATGAACGATTCCGTCGACAAGGATGCTTTGGTGATGCCTAGCAATACCGGCTCATAGCAGGCAGGAATTTTACCTTCGGCTTCAACTCGATCGTTCTCTTCCAAGACACGCGCCTTATCCGCCTGCCCGCCTTTTAGGAATCCAGTATCGCCGGGATCGGTGATTTCCACCTTGCGCAACATCTGCCGAATTATAACTTCAATGTGTTTGTCATTAATTTTTACGCCCTGGAGACGATAGACGTCCTGGATTTCTTTGACTAGATACGAGGCCAATTCAGCCACGCCACGCAAGCGCAAAATGTCATGAGGCGTCAAATCACCCTCGGCGATGGTTTCGCCCTGCTCCACATGCTCGCCTTCGAACACCGTGATATGACGCCACTTCGGAATCAATACCTCATGCTGTTGGCCATGAGTATCGGTCACAATCACTCGTCGCTTGCCTTTAGTTTCCTTCCCGAAGCTAATAGTGCCGGTGGCTTCCGCGAGAATCGCCGGATCCTTGGTTTTTCTCGCTTCAAATAGATCCGCAACCCTTGGTAAACCGCCCGTAATATCGCGCGTTTTACTGGATTCTTGAGGAATCCTGGCCAGGACATCGCCTACTTCCACTTGATCGCTATCACGAATACCGATGATGGCTCCAGCGGGCAGGAAGTACTGAGCGGCTATCTCCGTTGAAGGAATTCGAATGTCGTTACCCTGCTCGTCGACCAGTTTCACCATGGGTCGCAAGTCCTTGCCGCCACCACCCCGCTGCTTCGGATCAATGACGACCATAGAACTCAATCCCGTGACTTCATCCGACTGCTCGCGAACGGTTAAGCCTTCAATGAAATCCACCAATCGGGCATAACCCTTGACTTCGGTAATCACCGGATGGGTGTGCGGATCCCAATTCACCACAACCTGACCGGCTCGGACCCGTTCACCTTCGCGCACCGACAGTACGGCACCGTAAGGGATTTTGTAGCGTTCCCGCTCGCGACCATGCTCGTCGATGACGCTGACTTCACCCGACCGCGATACCGCGACCAAGTTACCGTCCTTGTTCACTACGGTTTTCAGATTGGTCAGCTTAATCGTGCCGGCCGATTTCACTTCGACGTTGCTAATGGCCGCCGAACGGGAAGCGGCGCCGCCAATATGGAAGGTTCTCATCGTCAGCTGTGTGCCCGGCTCGCCGATGGATTGCGCGGCGATGACGCCAATGGCCTCGCCGCTATTGACCTTGTGACCGCGGCCGAGATCACGTCCATAGCAGGATGCGCACACTCCGTAACGAGTTCGGCAGGTAATCACCGAACGTACCCTGATATTGTCTACGCCGAGCGTTTCCAGCAACGTGACTGCTTGCTCGTCCAGCATCGAGCCCGCGGTCAGAATAACCTCATCAGTGGTTGGATCGTGGATATCCTCGGCTAAAACCCTGCCAAGAACCCGCTCCGCCAAGGCCTCAACCACGTCGCCCCCCTCGATCAAAGGGGCCATAAGTAAGCCGTCGTTAGTTCCACAGTCATCCTCGGTAATCACGAGGTCCTGGGCAACATCGACCAGACGCCGAGTGAGATATCCGGAGTTCGCCGTCTTCAATGCAGTGTCCGCGAGGCCCTTACGAGCACCATGGGTTGAAATGAAGTATTGCAGTACATCAAGACCTTCCCGGAAGTTTGCCGTAATGGGAGTTTCGATGATCGATCCATCCGGCTTCGCCATGAGCCCACGCATGCCGGCCAGCTGCCGGATCTGGGCCGCGGAGCCGCGGGCGCCGGAATCAGCCATCATGAAAATGGAATTGAAAGATTTTTGCTGAGCTTTTTGGCCGTCCGGTAATTCGACTTGTTCCGTCCCCAGCCCTTCCATCATGACTTTGGCGACTTGGTCGTTGGCATGCGACCAAATATCGACCACTTTGTTATAACGCTCGCCATCCGTTACTAGACCCGAAGCATACTGATTCTGAATTTCCTTAACTTCTTGCTCTGCGGCATGAATGATCGCCTCCTTGCGGGCCGGAATCGCCATGTCCCCCACACCGAAGGACATACCAGCACGGGTGGCGTAAGAGAACCCCATATACATCAGCTGGTCTGCAAAGATGACTGTCGCCTTAATGCCTAGAGTGCGATACGTATGATTAATCAACCGGGAGATAGTTTTCTTGGTCATGTCCTGGTTGATCATTTCAAATGGAATACCCTCCGGCACAATGGTCCAAATCACCGCACGACCGACTATGGTCTCCACTCGTCTTATGGCCGTGACTTTCTCGCCATTCTCCCCAACAGTAGTTTCCTGGATCCTGACTATCACCTTAGCCTGAAGATCCACGGCCTTGTTTTGGAGGGCTCGCTGAACCTCTCCTACGTCGGAGAAAATCATGCCGGTGCCCTTGGCGCCGAGCCGCTCACGGCTCATGTAATACAGACCCAACACAACGTCCTGAGTTGGATTAATGATAGGCTCACCATTGGCCGGCGACAGAATGTTGTTAGTCGCCATCATTAAAGTACGAGCTTCCAGCTGCGCCTCCAGCGACAAAGGCACGTGCACCGCCATCTGATCACCGTCGAAATCCGCATTGAAGGCAGTGCAGACGAGAGGATGCAGTTGAATCGCCTTGCCTTCGATCAGGGTCGGCTCGAAAGCCTGGATGCCGAGCCTGTGCAGGGTCGGAGCGCGGTTCAGCAGCACTGGATGCTCTCGAATCACCTCATCGAGAATGTCCCAGACCTCCGCGCTTTCCTTTTCGACCATCTTTTTGGCCGCCTTGATAGTGGTCGCAAGGCCCCGGAACTGAAGTTTGCTAAAAATGAACGGCTTAAAGAGCTCCAGCGCCATCTTCTTCGGCAGACCACATTGATGGAGCTTCAGCGTTGGCCCCACCACAATCACGGAGCGGCCCGAATAGTCGACACGCTTGCCTAGGAGATTCTGACGGAACCGTCCCTGCTTGCCCTTGATCATGTCAGCCAGCGACTTGAGCGACCGCTTGTTCGAGCCAGTGATAGCCCGGCCACGGCGGCCGTTATCCAACAAGGCGTCGACGGCTTCCTGCAACATGCGTTTTTCATTGCGCACGATGATGTCGGGCGCGTTGAGATCGAGTAGCCGCTTCAAGCGGTTGTTGCGGTTGATCACCCGGCGATATAGGTCATTTAAATCGGATGTGGCAAACCGTCCGCCATCAAGAGGCACTAAGGGCCGCAATTCGGGAGGCAGCACCGGCAGGACCGTCAAAATCATCCATTCGGGCCGGTTGTTGGACCAAATCAGGGACTCAATGGCCTTAAGCCGCTTGGTGTGCTTTTTGATCTTGGTCTCGGAACTGGTCCCCTCGATCTCTTCGCGGAGCCGGGCAACCTCGGCCTGCAAATCCATAGTCTTCAGCATCTCATGGATGGCTTCCGCCCCCATCTTGGCGTCGAATTCATCTCCATGCTGCTGTACGGCTTGTTGATACTCCTCTTCAGTCAGGAGTTGAGCACGGCTGAGAGGAGTCATTCCCGGATCAATCACGACATACGACTCGAAATACAACACCCGCTCGATTTCCCGCAAGGTCATGTCAAGCAGCAGCGCGATCCGGGACGGTAGGGACTTCAGGAACCAAATATGGGCGACTGGGCTCGCCAATTCGATGTGGCCCATGCGCTCGCGACGCACCTTGGACAAGGTGACCTCGACGCCGCATTTCTCGCAGATGACGCCCCGGTGCTTTAACCGCTTGTACTTGCCGCATAAGCACTCATAATCGCTGACGGGGCCGAATATCTTGGCGCAGAATAAGCCATCGCGTTCCGGTTTGAAGGTGCGGTAATTGATGGTTTCCGGCTTCTTGACTTCTCCATAGGACCACGAACGGATCATATCCGGCGAAGCCAAACTGATGCGAATGCTGTCGAACTCTTCCGCCTGATTTTGGCGCTTTAGGAAGTTGATAAGATCTTTCACAGGTCTTCTCCTAATTTGGATTGGCGAGTCCAGAACCGGCACGGGTTCCGGAGAGTACGCGTTTAAGGCGCCTTATTCCTGCTCCAATTCGATGTTGATCCCGAGCGAGCGGATCTCCTTAATCAAGACGTTGAACGACTCTGGCATGGCCGCCTCCATCCGGTGGTCGCCGTCGACGATGTTCTTATAAATTTTAGTTCGTCCGGTCACATCATCGGATTTGACTGTCAGCATTTCCTGAAGGGTATAGGCCGCCCCATAAGCCTCCAGTGCCCATACCTCCATCTCTCCGAAACGCTGGCCTCCGAATTGCGCTTTGCCGCCTAACGGTTGCTGGGTAACAAGGCTATACGGGCCGGTCGAACGGGCATGCATCTTGTCGTCGACCAAGTGGTTAAGTTTTAGCATGTACATGCAACCCACGGTTACGTCACGCTCAAATGCGTTCCCGGTGCGCCCATCGTACAAACGAGTCTGGCCACTTTCAGGAAGGTCGGCAAGCCGCAACATGCTTTTGATTTCCGCCTCGGTGGCACCGTCAAAGACCGGAGTGGCCATGGGCACCCCACCCCGCAAGTTGGCCGCCAAGTCCAGAATCTCGGCATCGGACAATTGCTCGAGATCCTCGCGTTTGCCGTTGCTGTTATAGATCTGGTGGAGAAACTGCCGAAGCTCCTCGACCCTGGCCTTGGCTTCGAGCATCTTGCCGATCTTGATCCCCAATCCTCTCGCCGCCCAGCCGAGATGGGTTTCCAGCACCTGTCCCACATTCATGCGGGAAGGCACGCCCAGCGGGTTCAACACGATATCAACAGGCGTTCCGTCCGCGAGGTATGGCATATCCTCAACGGGCACGATTTGGGAAATCACGCCCTTGTTGCCGTGGCGCCCGGCCATTTTATCTCCGGGCTGGATCCGCCGCTTGACCGCGAGATATACCTTGACCATTTTCAAGACGCCCGGCGGAAGATCGTCTCCCATAGCGATCTTTCTTTTCTTTTCCTCCAGCCTCTTGTTCATTTCCTCGCGTTGCTGGGCGATCTGCTCGGCGATGGTTTCGAGCTGAAGGTTGAGATCTTCGTCTTGAAGGCGAACTTCCAGCCACTGGGCCGGCTTCAGCTCGGCCAGGTAATCGGCCGTGATGATTTCACCGGATCTCAAGCGATTGGGCCCCGACTCGGCAGGCTTTCCAAGTAGCATGCCTTCGACGCGCTGATAGAAATCCTTCTCGATGATGCGCAATTGATCGTTTAAATCCTTCTTGGCGCGCTCAATCTCGGCCTGCTCGATCTGCTTGGCGCGCTCATCCTTCTTAACACCGTCCCGGGTAAAGACCTGCACATCGATAACGGTTCCATCCATGCCCGAGGGAACGCGCAAAGAAGTGTCCTTAACGTCCGACGCCTTTTCCCCGAAAATCGCGCGCAAAAGCTTTTCTTCGGGGGTCAACTGAGTTTCTCCCTTGGGCGTTACCTTGCCGACCAAAATGTCGCCCGCCTTGACCTCGGCGCCGATATAGACGATGCCCGATTCATCCAGCTTCGCCAGCGCCGCTTCACCGACATTCGGGATATCCGCCGTGATTTCCTCGGGGCCCAACTTCGTATCCCGGGCCACACAGGATTTTTCCTCAATGTGGATGGTGGTGAAACGGTCATCCTGCACCACGCGCTCGGAGATCAGGATGGAGTCCTCGAAGTTGTAGCCATTCCAGGGCATGAACGCGACCAGAAGGTTTTGCCCGAGCGCGAGCTCGCCCATGTCGGTGGAGGGCCCATCAGCCAGAATGTCACCTTTGGATACTTTGTCGCCCGGTTTCACGAGGGGCCTTTGATTGATACAGGTGTTCTGGTTCGAGCGGGTGTACTTAGTGAGATTATAAATATCGACTCCCGGCACGCCTGCCTCGGTTTCGCCGTCATTGACCCTTACGACGATGCGTGCGGCATCCAGGAATTCGATGGTGCCGCCCCGCTTTGCGACCACCGTCACCCCCGAATCCCGGGCCACGATCCGCTCCATACCGGTCCCCACTAAGGGCTTTTCAGTCCGCAAGGTCGGCACTGCCTGCCGTTGCATATTGGACCCCATGAGGGCGCGGTTAGCATCATCATGTTCCAGAAACGGAATGAGCGATGCCGCCACGGAAACAATTTGCTTGGACGATACGTCCATGTGAGTGATTTGATCGGCGGAGGCCAGCGTGAATTCATCGTTATGGCGGCAGGAAACCAGATCGTCGACCAACCGGCCATTCTCATCTACCTTGGCGCTAGCCTGCGCGATCCAGTTCTTGCCCTCTTCAATGGCCGACAAATACTCGATCTCATCGGTTACCATGCCGTCGACCACTTTGCGGTAAGGCGTTTCCAAAAATCCGTATTCGTTGGTACGGGCATAAACAGCCAGGGAGTTGATCAGACCAATGTTCGGACCCTCAGGTGTCTCAATCGGGCAAACCCGCCCATAATGGGTGGTATGCACATCGCGCACCTCGAAGCCGGCCCGTTCGCGGGCCAATCCGCCCGGCCCTAGAGCGGAAACCCGCCGTTTGTGGGTGACTTCCGAAAGGGGGTTATTTTGGTCCATGAACTGGGACAATTGACTTGAGCCAAAGAATTCCTTGATCGAGGCCGCTACGGGCTTTGCATTAATGATTTCCTGAGGCATCAGGTTTTCGGCATCAGCCAGGGACAAGCGTTCCTTGACGGCGCGCTCCACGCGCACCAGTCCGAGGCGAAACTGATTTTCCACCATCTCGCCCACCGAGCGGACACGACGGTTGCCCAAATGATCGATATCGTCAACGGTTCCGATGCCATTACGAATATTAATCAGTTCACGTAGCACATCGATAATGTCTTCTTTGGCCAATACCCCAGAGCCGGTAACTTCCGATCGACCTAGTCGACGGTTGAATTTCATCCGACCGACAGCTGACAAGTCATACCGATCAGGAGAGAAAAAGAGATTCTCAAACAGCGACTGAGCAGCTTCCCTGGCGGGGGGCTCGCCCGGGCGCATCATCCGGTAAATTTCCACCAAGGCGTCCAGTTGGCTTTCGGTGGTATCGATCCGCATCGCATTGGAGATATATGGTCCCCGATCTAAATCGTTTACGAACAACGTATCGATGCTATCGGCTCCAGCAGCAATGATGCGGCTCAACAAATCATCGGTGATTTCGTCATTGACCTTAGCCACTAACTCGCCGGTGTCCGAAATAATAATATTCCGGGCCAATATCTTTCCATGCAAATAATCGCGAGGCACTTCAAGCTGTTTCAATCCGGCTTTTTCCATTTGGCGGATATGGCGAGCCGTAATGCGGTGCCCCTTTTCGACGAGCACCTTTTCATCTAGCTTGATATCGAAACTTGCAATATCTCCACGGAGGCGCTCCGGGATTAAATCCAGAAACACCTGGTCCTGCGCGAAAGTAAAACGATTCGTTTCAAAAAAGAGCCGAATTATTTCTTCATTGCTATATCCCAGCGCTCGTAACAATACGGTGGCGGGCAATTTGCGCCGGCGGTCTATACGAACGTATACGCAATCTTTGTGATCAAATTCGAAGTCGAGCCAAGATCCACGATAAGGAATAATACGGGCATTAAATAAAAGTTTTCCGGACGAGTGAGTTTTGCCACGATCGTGATCAAAGAACACGCCGGGTGACCGATGCAGTTGCGATACAATGACACGTTCCGTACCGTTAATGACAAAAGTCCCTGTATCCGTCATGAGCGGGATTTCGCCCATATATATTTCCTGTTCCTTTATATCCTTAATGACCTTAGCACCAGCAGGTGCTTCCTTGTCATAAAGAACCAAGCGCACCAATACCCTTAAAGGGGCGGCATAATTTGCTCCTCGTTGCTGGCACTCCTTGACATCGAAAATTGGCTCACCAAGCCAATAATTTACGTATTCGAGGACCGCGTGACCGGAATGGCTGGTTATCGGAAATACAGACTTTAGGGCAGCATGTAAACCTTCGTCAGCTCGCTTGCTAGGCAAGATATCAGCTTGTAAAAATCTCTTGTATGAATCGACCTGAGTTGTTAAAAGATATGGAACATCGAGCACATCACGGCGTTTGCCGAAACTATTACGAATGCGTTTTTTTTCAGTGAACGAATAGGCCATACTGGTACCTTATCTTAGGAATTCAAACGACATTACCACGGCATTATGTGAAGCTATGTGCGTCGGACCAATATTTGTACATTAGACATAAGAACCTGAAGGAATTCGGCTGGAAATAGGGCTACTTCGTACATGCTCTCGCGTTATACATGACAGCCCCAAATGAGAGGTGTGTATTAAAGAAAGTGCAAAAACACTGAAAGGCCGGCAGCGATATGCTGCCAGCCGGACAATCTGATTTTTTCCGATCGGAACTTCGGTCAATTATTTTACTTCGACCGCAGCGCCGGCTTCGACCAGTTGCTTTTTAATATCTTCAGCCTCCTGTTTAGCTATGCCTTCCTTAACAGTAGATGGCACTCCCTCCACCAAGTCTTTGGCCTCTTTCAGGCCAAGGCCGGTGACTGCCCGGATTACTTTGATCACGTTGATCTTGTTCTCACCGAATCCAGTCAAAACTACGTCAAATTCAGTTTTTTCCTCGGCCGCGGGAGCGGCCGCAGTAGCTACAGGTGCTGCAGCAACTGCGGCCGCTGCAGACACGCCGAACCTTTCTTCCATAGCCGAAATCAAGTCGACTACTTCCAATACCGTCATATTGGCAATAGTGTCCAGGATTTCTTCTTTAGATACAGCCATCGAACTACTCCAAAATTGAATATTTGATTTCGATAAAGATCATGCCGCCTCTTTCTGATCCCGTATTGCCGCTAAGGTGCGGGCCAGTTTCGCTGGAGGCTCTGCCAAGGTCCGAACGAGTTTTTCGACCGGCGCTTTCATTACTCCCATCAATAAAGCCAAAGCCTGCTCTCTGGTGGGCAACTTAGCCAGCCGATCAAGCTCCGCAGGTCCATAAGGCTTTCCACCGACTGCCACAAGCTTAACGATCAACTTTTCGTTCTGCTTAGCAAAGTCCGCGAAAACTCGCGCAGCGGAGCCAGGATCCTCCAGCGAAAAGGCCAAGATCAGCGGTCCAATTAAACCGTCCTGCATGCACGCGAACTCGGTACCTTCAACCGCCCTGCGGGCAAGGGTATTTTTAACCACCCGAAGGTAAACTCCCGATTGACGCGCGGTTTTGCGCAATTCGGTTAAGTTAGCGACCGATAAGCCCCTATATTCCGCGGCAACTGCGGAATGGGCTTTAGCGGCAACAGCGGCAACCTCCGCGACGACAGCAATCTTGTCATCAAGTCTTAGGGCCACTCTTTTCTCTCCGATAAAATTCTGAACGGTTTGGCAACCTATTCAGAGCCAAAAAACATCTTCACTTAGAAGATGCCCTTACACGGCTCCCTTCGCCGGTCATCGGCTCCAGTACACCGTCTGCGCAGGCTAGATATTGATTAAGCACCTTGTGCGCCTGCGGTCTTTGACGATTACCGGCGATTTACCGGCAACCTAAAGTCTAGGAATTAAGCAACCAAACTATTCTGGTCGATGGCCAGACCCGGCCCCATAGTGGTGGAGACGGTTATCTTTTTGAAATACATGCCCTTAGAGGTAGCAGGTTTAGCTTTCTTCAAATCGGCTAAGAGCGCCTCCAGATTTTCCTTAATCGCCACAGGTTCGAAATTGGCTTTACCGAGAGTACAATGAATAATGCCTTTTTTGTCGGTTCGATAGCGAACTTGGCCGGCTTTGGCGTTTTTGACCGCCCCTGCCACATCAGGGGTCACGGTCCCGACTTTGGGATTAGGCATCAATCCTCGAGGACCCAAGATTTGCCCTAGTTGGCCCACAACCCGCATAGCGTCTGGCGACGCGATCACCACATCAAAATTTAAGTTTCCAGCCTTCACTTGTGCCGCAAGATCATCCATCCCTACAATATCGGCACCTGCTTCCTTAGCTGCCTCGGCATTAGCGCCCTGCGCAAAAACCGCTACGCGCACGGTCTTACCGGTGCCATGAGGCATTACGGTTGCGCCACGAACAGCCTGATCCGATTTCCGCGGATCAACACCGAGGTTGACTGCAACATCTACTGACTCAACAAAATTAACGCTAGAAATCGTCTTGAGTAAGGCGATGGCATCCTGAATAGCATAAATCTTACCCGGCTGAACCTTCTCTCTGATTGCTTTGGCGCGCTTCGTTAATTTCGCCATTATGCACCCTCCACTTCCAAACCCATGCTGCGTGCGCTTCCAGCAATAGTTCGAATCGCCGCTTCCTCATCAGCCGCGGTCAAGTCCGGCTGCTTTAATTTTGCGATTTCGATCAGCTGCTCACGGGTGACCTTGCCGACTTTATTCGTGTTCGGGTTGGCACTTCCTTTGGCCAAGCCGATAGACTTCTTGAGCAAGACCGTCGCTGGGGGAGTCTTGGTGATGAAGGTAAAACTTCGGTCGCTGTAAACGGTAATAACTACTGGCAAAGGCAGACCTTTCTCAACGCTCTGGGTCGCCGCATTGAAAGCTTTACAGAACTCCATAATATTGACGCCCCTTTGGCCGAGCGCCGGACCTATCGGTGGACTGGGATTTGCCTCGCCCGCCTTCACTTGCAATTTTATATATCCAGAAATCTTTTTTGCCATTATCTAACTCCGATGGGTAAAACGCTTAGCTAAATACAGTTAAGCTCCCCGATTGATGCGATGTGATCACATCAGAACTGCTAGCCACTTCGGCTAGGCCAAAACGATCAAGCTTTCTCGACTTGGCCGAAATCAAGCTCAACGGGTGTAGATCGACCAAAAATTAGCACGGAGACCCGTAACTTGCTTTTCTCGTAATTAACCTCTTCAACTACGCCATTAAAATCTTTGAATGGGCCTTCAACAACCCGTACCACTTCCCCGACCTCAAAAAGCACCTTGGGCTTAGGTTTGGTTGCCCCTTCTTCGACACGACTTAAAATGGCTTCTGCCTCTTCATCGGAAATAGGAGCCGGCTTATCGGAAGTGCCGCCGATAAATCCTAAGACGCGAGGCACCTCTTTAACCAAATGCCAAGTCGCGTCATTTAATTCCATTTGAACAAGGACATATCCTGGAAAGAACTTGCGTTCACTTTTTCGCTGCTGCCCCATCCGCATCTCGACAACTTCTTCCGTGGGCACCAGAATCTTGCCAAAATATTGATCAAGGCCGGACCGCCGAATTCGCTCCTCCAGTGAGCGCTTTACTTGGCTCTCGTAATTGGAGTAGGCATGAATGACATACCACCGGAGGGACATACGCTTATTTCCCCTGCCCTGTGAGTAAACTAATTCCCCAGAACAGAACCATATCAAGCAGCCACAAGATTAAGCCCACCAGAAAAACCAGGGCGACCACGACCAGCGTGGCCTGGACGGTTTCCTGTCGAGTCGGCCATACTACTTTACGAACCTCTACCCTAGCCTCTCTCACAAAGGCCAGAAAGCTTCTTCCCACTTTTGTGGTAAAAACGATCGCCGCCCCCGATACCGATAATCCAACCAATCCCAAAATTCGATATATCACTGTCAGCTCGGAGAAATAGTAGTAAACCACCACACCGCTGATCAGCAAGAAAATCGCTAATATCAGCTTTGCCGTATCGAAAGCCGATCCACCCGACTCCGCCCGAGCTGCCATGAATACCCTTGTGAGAATAGTTAATTAATCTGAAAGCGAAGAGATGGCAGGCCAGGAGGGGCTCGAACCCCCAACCTGCGGTTTTGGAGACCGCTGCTCTACCAATTGAGCTACTGACCTTAGACCCTATCTGAAAGATCAAGCCTTACAAGGCTTGATTGTGATTTACTCCAGAATCTTGGACACGACGCCGGCGCCGACGGTCCGACCGCCCTCGCGTACCGCGAAGCGCAAGCCTTCTTCCATGGCGATGGGCGCGATCAGCTTGACCGTGATCTTGATGTTGTCCCCC
>CADDYU010000011.1 GCA_902810705.1 Methylococcaceae bacterium | reverse complement strand
TGCTCGGCCAGGTAAATGCTTTGCGGCGGGCATAGAGTCCCAGGACCACGCCGAAGAAAACGTGAGCGGACAACGTGACCGCCACGAAAAGCGCCGTCAGACGGATGCCGAAGAAACCGGTGTACGGCGTGAAGAGCATCGCTAGTTCCAATCCCGCCGCCAGGGCCACGCCCCAAAGCCAGCTTCGACGGGTGGCGTCGCCGATGAGAGCCATGTACATCACACCAAAGGTGATGCCGTTGGAGAAATGGTACACCCAGCCCAGGACATGAACGTACAGCGGGAACTGCGAATCCCGTTGCTGAGCCGTGTACGGCAGGCCTAGGATCATCGCCCCGAAGCGAGGAAAGACCTTGAACAGCGGCAGCCGCAGCCACATCGGTCCTACCTTGTCCGCGGCACCGATCACCCACGGCAAGCGAAAGAGGTCGTAGGCGAAGGCGGCAAGCAAGCCACCACACGCCCCGATCACCACCGCCCTCCACAAGCGCCCGTCACCACGGGCGCGGTCCAGCACCGCGATGATGATTAGCGCAATCGATGCTGGAATCAGGATGGCAAGAGTGAACGTCCGCATCGAACACAGGCCGTAGAACTCCGCGAGCAGACACCAGATTGAGCTGGCCGACAGGAGAAACACAAGCGCCCGCCCCTGCACGGTCCATTGAAATACCGGCAGCAACGGCTTCCTGGCTGAAGGATTCATCCCGTGAGTTTACCACGAACCTTCATGGAACGTCTGCAACTTTGACGAGCAGTCGGCGATGTTTAGATTGTTGCCGATTCTCGGCCGATCACCCAACGCAGCGAAGTGCGAGCCTCGGGGTCCCGGCTATTCGCGACAGGTGATGGGAAGGAGCGTTACGTGCGGGCAATTCTCGATTTTCGTTGGTTCACGTGCGCGCTGGTCATCGGCGCGGCAGTGGCGCCTGGGGCCCAGCCGACGACACAGGAGTTGATGGATCGCATCAACTCCCTTCAAGCTGAAGTGAACCAACTCAAGACGGCGCAGCAACAACAGCAAACGAGCGACGCCGCGCAGACCCAAGCAACTATCGAGTCGGTGCAAGCCGACGCAGAACGAAACAGCCGGTTGGTCGACTTGCAGAGCTTCACCGCAGGATATCGCTCCGAGCGTGGCTTCATGCTCCAGGGCGAGGATGGCCGGTACATGCTGCACCCGTGGCTGCTGTTCCAATTCCGCAACGAAACCACGTACCGCGAAGACGGCAAATCCGGCGGCCGCAGCGACGTGCAAAACGGCTTCGAGGTTCGCCGACTCAAACTCGGGCTCGACGGCAACCTCTTCGGTCCGGACCTAACCTATCAGTTTATCGTGGTCGGCTTCGCTCGATGATACTTCCGGTCCTCGTATATCGCTCCTGCCAACCACTGGATGAGCCGGACCGGCGGCCACGGGACGCGAAGATGGGACAGTTGCGCCTGTGGCAGAATGGCACCTTGGCATCTGAGGCGTCTAAACAGCAGTAATTCAGAGTGCCGTGGGAGCCGTCTCATTCTGCACAGCACGACAACTTCGCCGGATTCTTGTAGCGGGAAATCGCAACGATCTTCAGCGCCTCGGCCATCGTCGGATAGACGTGTAGCAGGTCGATGAAGTCCTGAATCTTGGCTCGGAAGCGCAGTGCCATCGCGGCTTCGTGGATCGCCTCGCCGGCGTTGTGCCCGACCATCGACACGCCCAGCACCTCGCCGCTTTTCTTGTCTGCGACCATCTTGATGATCCCGCGCGTGTCGCGGATCGCGCCGGCGCGGGGGACGAGCGACATTGGGAGCGTGTTGCACCAGCAGTCGTGACCCGCGGCGGTGCCTTGCTCGTCGGTCATCCCAACGACGGCGACTTGCGGATCGGTGAAGATGACGCGCGGGATGACGCGATGATCGACGCGGCGCATCTGCGACGGATCGGGGGCGAACGCGTTACGCGCCGCGATCCCGCCATCCTGGCTACCGACGGGGGTTGCCTGCTGGGCACTGTGCTGACCGTCGATCACATCACCGGCGGCGAAGACGTGCGCGACGCTCGTCTGCAAATACTCGTTGACCTCGAGTTCGCCGCATTTCCCCACGCGCACGCCGGCGCGCTCGATGCCGATGTTGTCGGTGTTCGGCCGCCGTCCCGTGGCGATCAACAATTTCGCCGTGCGATACTCCCGCTCGCGTCCGCCGGCGATGGCGGTGGCGACGACGTCTGCTCCGTCCTGTCGCACGGACTTCGCGGTGGCGTTGTAGACGACCTGAATTCCCTCGTGCGCGAAGATTTCGCCGATGCTTCGGCCCACTTCCGGCTCGTATCCATGCCCGAGCAACTGCGGACCTCGTTCGAGGATCGTCACCTCCGCTCCGAAGCGGCTGAACATCTGACCCAGTTCCAGCGCGATGTATCCTCCGCCGACGATCAGTAGCGACTTCGGAAGCTCCCGCAACTCCATCGGCTCATCGACCGTGAGCAAGTCGCTGGTGAGATACGGCACGCGCTCCAGCCCGTCGATGTCGGGGAGCACCGGCCGCGATCCGGTCGCGATGAGCACCTTGTCGCCCCGAATTTTCTTACCGCCAACTTCCACCGTATTCGGATCGACGAAGCGGACATGTCCCTTCTCGATGGTGATGCGACCGTCAACGAGCGATTCGTACTTCTTCTTTCGATACTCGTGAACAACGTCGTCCTTCTGGGCGACCAGCGCCGCGAAGTCCAATCCGATGCGAGAAGGTTGCAGGCCGGGGTATCGCGGATGGCGGGCGTCGTGGATGAGCTTCGCCGCCTCGATGAGATTCTTTGATGGCAAGCACCCGCGGTTGACGCACGTGCCGCCGATGGGCCGCTCCTCCGTCATCACCGCGGTCTTGCCCAATTCCTGCGCCGCCAGCGCCGCGGCGAACGCGGTCGAGCCGGAGCCGAGGATAACGAGGTCGAATTGATCAGCCATGTTTCACTTCTCCTATGCAGCGGCGGGCGAGCTTGGTTGGGGGTGTCGTCGCAGGAAAAAGTCCACGACCGCAGCGGCAATAAGACCAGCGATGCCAACCCAGATCAGCGCGCGGTTCATTGCGACGAATGTGAACACGAATACGACGATGCCGCTGGCGATGTGAAGAATCAGCGCAAGCCATCGGTGATGCCGTCGAAAGGACAGCACCAACCCGCCAGCGCCCAGAAGAAGGAACACCAGCAGCAGCGGAGCCAGAACTTTATCGTTCACTAGGAAGCCGGCGCCGACAGCCGATAGGACGGCCAGCAGCGGGCCGAATCCGAGACAGCAGAGGACTGCGAAGATCGAGCCGATCATTCCCACCTTTTCCAGATGCAGATCTTTCATGAGCCACTCCGGCAGCAGTTCCTTACTTTTCGTCGGGCCCCGGATGGTATCCCTTCGCAACGGCCTCCTTGAGCGCGGCGATTTCGGCTTCGTCGAGATGCGCCTGCGCCGCCACCTTCATCAGTTCCTTGTCGTACTTCTCCATAAAGTCAGCTCGCGGAACGTCGGCCTGACCCGAAACGACCCGGTAGGACAGTTCAGCAATTGCCGATTCCAACGCCTTCGCCTTCTCGTCGGGGAGCGTTACCTTGGACTGAACGCGGCGAACCAATCGGGCGGCAATGATGCCGGCTTCCTGTTTGCTCAGCGCGTCCACCTCCGCGCCGCGATACCACGCATCGTCTGAAAGAAAACTCTTGAGTTGCCGCTCCCGCGCTTCGCCTAGTAATTCCGTCACGGCCGATCGGTCCTTCGCCATCGCGGCGGCTTGAGCGGCCTTGGCGCGCGACTCGCGGCTGGAGCCTTCCGTCCCAACGACTGCCAACATGGTTCCCGCGCTATTGAGCCATGCACCCGCAATCTTGGGATCATTCTTCAACTGCAGAAGAATCGGTTTGGCGCGCAGGCCGCAGCCGATCTGCGGCACCGCGCTGCACACCAGCGGAACCTCGAAGACGCTGACAAGGTTTGGGTTCGCATTCTTTCGAATATTCGTATCCTTGACAGATGCTCCCGCGGGTTGGCTACTGGGCGCGCAGCACGCATCGTTCGCTACCGGCGCGGCCGCGGTGATGGAACAGCAAGCGCCGCCGCTCGACGCGGCACTACTGTTCCCACCTTTGTTCACCGCGCCAAAGACGCGCGGGGCGAAGTACGGAAACGCGAGCAGCGCCACGACCAGCGCCGTCACGACCCAAAGCACGGCTCGCGTCACGCGCTGCGATTTCGGCACCGCACACGCGCCGTCGGCCGCGCACGACGCCCTCGGCTTTCCATATGCGCGATAGAACGACAGCCCCAGCAGCGCCAACGTGACGCCAATGAACAGGGGCCGGTACGGTTCCAGCACCGCGAGCCGACTGGCCCACGCGCCCCCGGCACCCAGCGCCACCAGCACCAACGGCCCGACGCAGCAGATCGACGCGGCCAGCGCCGATAGCACCGCGCCCAGCCCGCTCCATCTTCCGGCGTGTGATTGTTCGTTACTCATGGTTTACTCCTTTGCACCGGCAACCGCAGCCGCTTGTCTGGATGCTCCAGCGCCGCGAGGATCGGGCATTCGTGCGAGTGCCTCCCATCCGCGCAGGCGGCGACCAACCGGCTGAGCACGCGGTGCATCGCCTTGAGGTTCTTGATCCGCTGCTCGATGTCCGCGACCTTTGCCCGCGCCCGCGCTTCCACGTCGTGACAACTCTTGTCCGGGTCCACGCGCAGCGAGAGCAGTTCCTTGACCTCCGCGAGCGTGAAGCCCAACTGTTGCGCGTGCTTGATGAAGCGCACGCGGTCCGCCGAATCGGGCGGAAACTGTCGATACCCCGAAGCGGTCCGCGGCGGTTTGGGCAGCAGCCCCTGCCGCTCGTAGTAGCGGATCGTCTCCAGGTTGACCCCGCCGCGCCGGGCCAACTCGCCGATAGTGATCGCATCGATCATCATGGGTAATTCTACAGCCCGTACCTAAGTCCGGGGTCAAGGGTTGTTTTCGAGTTTTTTAGGCGAACCGGCAAGTGATAGAACTGTCGTCGCCTGTGATGGTATACCGGCAACGTGCTGGTCCTCGGCAAGAGTGGACTGCACGCGCTGCGTGATGGCCTCGCGGTCGGCGCTGGGTTGAATCGAGATGCGAGACAGCCTGCCGGCGGATTTCCTGGTAGGCGGCGGTCCGGGCTCGAAGCTCGACTCTGTATCTGTTCCGACGCCATCAAGGGACATCTGAAGCGAGGACTTTATGGTCACGCTTCTCACGCTTCGGCGGCGCGATGTTCGTCCCGCGCTGCTTGCCAGACTTCTCTCGCCGCATCGGCGTTCACGACGGCGATGCCGAGACCGACGATCAAATCCGGCCACGCGGATCGCCACACGAAAGCCGTCACCAAACCTGCCCCGATGATCGCGACGTTGGCCAGAGTGTCGTTCCGCGCCGACAGAAACGCCGCCCGCGTCAAGCTGCCGGAGTGATGACGATACCGCGTGAGCATGAGGGCGCAAGAAAAGTTGACGACCAGTGCTCCCGTCCCGGCAAGCGACAATGGCAACGGTGCCGGCGCGGTCGGGTGATTGAATTTGTGCCATGCTGTCCAAAGCGTCGCCAAGCCGGGAATCAGCAGAATGCCCGCCAGCAACATCCCCACCCGTGCTCGGGTTCTGGCGCTCCACGCAAGCGCCATGAAAATCAGGAGGTTGATCGAGGCGTCTTCGAGAAAGTCGATGCTGTCGGCGAACAATGACACTGACTTAATCGTCAGTGCCACCGCAAACTCGACGCCGAAGTAGGCCAGGTTCAAAATCGCCACGAGCCGCACGACGCGATGGAGTGAGCCGGTGGGTTGAGCAGCATCCGAAGCACCCATCGTTCGGCGAATCTATCTGATGCGCCTGCGCATTCACAGCTTGCGGAGCATCTCGGCGGTGCCTTGCGGGCCGGTTACCTCGAACGTGATCGGGCCTTCGCTAGCTTCCATCGTCAGTTGAATGCGAAGGAAGCTACAGCAGTCCTGCTCCTGTTCCATGATCCGCGCCAGGTCGGTGAGCAGGCCGGGCTTGCTGGCGAACTGGAAGCAAAGGCCGCCCGGAATATCTTTCACCTTCTGGGCCCGCTGGAACAGTCCGGGGATCAGCTCGTGGCGGCGGGCAGCGAGCTGCGCAGGCGAAAGCTTGCAGGAGGCACCAATTGCGGGCGAATTGGATGCAGGTTTCACCGCTTGTGTTGTGGGCATGGTGGTTGGCTCGGCAAAAATGTAGCCGCCGATCATGACGGCGAACAAGCCAGAGCCGCTGAGAAGAATATAGGATCGCATCGGGAATCCTTTCGTCGAACTCAAATTCATCGTTCGTCGCTTTCGAGATTCGCGAGGAACGAACACTCGCTGGCCGGGCCGGATCGCTCGCAGGATGAAACGAGTCGGACGAGCGCCTTTCTCATCGCGGCGAGGTGCCGGCGTTTCTGGTCGATCTCCGCGACTTTCGCCTCGGCTTTGCGGCGCACGTCGTCGCACGTGCCGTCGGCCTTTACGTGCAGGCCAAGCAGTTCGCGAATCTCGCGCAGCGTGAAGCCGATTGCCTGCGCCCGCTTGATAAAACGGATGCGGCGCAGCGCGTCGTCTGAGTACATCCTGTATCCCAACCCCGTGCGCGGCGGCTTGGGCAACAGCCCGCGGCGCTCGTAATAACGGATGCTTTCCAGGTTCACGCCGCCTTGCTTGGCGAGCGTTCCGGTCGTGAATGCGGGCATGACTCGATATCTCCATCAATAGTGTACCGCCTGTACCTAAGTACGGAGTCAAGAGCTGCGCACGGAAAAAGCCGAAATCCATTTAGTCCGAGGGTGCGACGGCATCGCCCTGTTTAGTTACTAGCGGTGTTTTGCAGCGGCCTGATGCCCCACGCCACTTCAATGAAAGGATACGGCCTTTACTGGCAGTCATTTCGCGTGTCAGGTAGATCCGGACGCCGGGTGCCAAGAAGAGGCCCGCTCACTTTGATTGCCTAGAAGACCGAGCGCCCCTCTCGCGGAGCCACCCGATGACATTGTCTTGGCGAGTTCCGAGACCGCTGGCTGCATCCAACGGGGTTCCCTTGGCGTAGTCGGGGATCCAATTCAGATCGGCTCCCCTGTTGAGCAGCAACTCCGCTGCTCGTCGCTGGCCGGCGGCGCAAGCGTGCCAGAAGGCCTGCGACAACGCTTCGGGATTAGTGTCGGCTTGAACACCGAGCAGTTCGTCAAGGCGATCGAGCATGCCGAGGGCGGCCGCATGCCAGAGCTTGTCCACCTTGGCGCCTCGTTGCACAAGGAGGCGAGCGACATGCCAGCAGCTATAGCCGATGGCATTGTCGAGGGGGGTGCCGATCGATCCGTTCGGCGCCTCCACATCGGAACCGCCGTCAATCAGCGCCTTGGCCACGTCGACATCATCGCTGCTCGCCGCCCAGTGCAAGGGAGTCTCGGACCCTGGCTTATCAGGGTCTCGTGCGTTGGGGTCCGCCCCAGCCTCGATCAGCATCCGCACGACTTGGGGACCGTTTGGAAAATAGCCAGGCCAGTCGGCAACGACGTGCAGAGGCGTGCGCCCTTTGGCAACACCGCCGAGCTTCGACGCGGCGAGGCTCGGGTTGTCGGCCAGGAGCCGCTGCAATGTGGCAATGTCGCCCGCTCGGATTGCGGCAATCGCATCGCTGGAACCGCCATCTGTGGTCATTTGCTCATCTCCCCGGCGCACTCTCCGGCAAAGCTGACAACCGCGGAGACCGCGCACGTGCTGCGTAATCACGCCCCTCGATTTTATCGGAATGTTCCCCCGCAGCAATCCGTTGCATGGCAGCGACCAGAGCGCAGCCGTGTGTCATTCACTGCCGCTTTGGCCTTCGGCCCGTCAGTTCGGGCGCTCCAATGCGCGCCGGCGGGCAGCTCCTTCGAGGGTTCGTTTGTCCGTCAACCGCCTTGCGAACACGCTTCAACGTCACGTTCCAACGTCTCTACCGCAACGACGATGGCAAGTGGCAGGGCATCGTTGGCTTCAATCGCGATGACCTGCTGGTGCTCATGAAGGTCGCGGATGCCACGCACACCCGCGTGACGCAACTACTCGGCGAGAAGCGCGCCCAGCGGCAATCGCAATCTGCCGCGTGATCTGATCCCAACACCATCACAAGCCCGGCCGGGCGATCAATTCACTGGTCGGGTTTTCTCTTTTCATCATTGGCCGCGGCTGCGAGGGGTCCCACGGGCGGAGTCGTCAGGCACCGCTTTGGCGAGCCCGGATTCTCCTCGATGTAAAACTCTCCGGCGGCCGCGGCGTTCGCAGTTTTCGCAGTCGGGCACGATGCAAGGTTGTTGAAGGCACCGGCCACGTTGAGTATCAGGGTCAGGTCCAGTAGATTATGCTCGTGCGCCTGCACGACATCAGCAATTTGGTTGCCAACTGCGCCTCGCGCTCCCGAGACTTTCATTAGCCACGTGCCACATCGGGTCGCGCCTTGAAGCACTGACATCGCGCGCCCGTTTTGTCGTGCGCATGCGCCGGAAAGCTGCACCATGGGAGCCATTCCTCCGAACACCTCGTCTGAGCCCAATTACGCCGACGAGATCGTGCGGACGGTCCGTGAACCGCTGCTCGTGTTGGACGCCGAGCTGCGCGTGAAGCAGGCGAGTCGCTCGTTCTACCGCACCTTCAAGGTCACACCGCAGGAGACCTATGGACGGCTCCTCTACGACCTGGGTAACGGGCAGTGGGATATCCCGGCGCTGCGGAAATTGCTTGAAGAGATTCTGCCGAACGACAGCAAGTTCGATGATTATCAGGTGGAGCATGAATTCCCCGGCTTGGGGCGGCGCACCATGCTGCTCAACGCCCGCCGCCTTCACGACGGCATCAAAACAAAGATGATCCTCCTGGCGATCGAGGACGTGACTGAGCGCCGCGGCACCGAAGTCGAGGTCGCACGACAGCGGCAATGCCTTGCGACAGCCCTGGCCAGCATCGGCGACGCGGTGATCGCCACCGATACCGAGGCACGCGTCTCTTTCATGAACCCGACCGCCGAGCGGCTTACGGGATGGGGCCAGAAGGAGGCGCATGGCCGACCGTTGGATGAAATCTTCAGGATCGTCAATGAAGACACTCGTAATATCGTCGAAAGCCCCGTTAGTAAGGCCATCCGCATGGGCGCGATCGTCGGCTTGGCGAACCATACGGTGCTGATCGCAAAGGATGGAACGGAGCATCCTATTGACGATAGCGCCGCCCCGATCCGCGATGAGGCGGGGAACGTTCTCGGCGTGGTGATGGTTTTCCACGACATCACCGAGCGGCGGGCGGCCGAAAGAACGAAAGCACGGCTCGCGGAGATCGTTGATTCCTCCGAAGACGCCATTGTGGCCAAGGACCTCAATGGCGTCATCACGGCGTGGAATCCTGGCGCCGAGCGTCTCTTTGGTTACAGCGCCGACGAGGCCATCGGCAAGTCAATCGCCATCATCATTCCGCCGGATCGGCAGGACGAGGAGGCGGACGTTTTGCAGCGCGTTCGCCGCGGCGAACGCATCTCGCACTTTGAGACGATGCGCCGACGCAAGGATGGAAGTCTGGTCGAGATTTCGCTGGGTGTCTCGCCGCTCAAAAACCGGCGCGGCGAGATCATCGGCGCGTCCAAAGCGGCTCGCGACATCACCGAGCGAAAGCACCTTCATGCCGAGCTTGAGGCGCATCTGATCAACGAGCAGTCCTTGCGCATGGAGGCCGAATCCGCCAATCGGTCCAAGGATCTGTTCCTGGCGACGCTGAGCCACGAGCTGCGCACGCCGCTCAACGCGATCGTCGGCTGGGTGAGCATCCTCCGGGCCGGAGGATGTAAAGAACAGGATTTGCGCGAGGGTCTTGAGGTCATCGACCGCAACGCCAAGGCCCAGGTCCAGCTCATCGACGACGTGCTGGACGTGTCGCGCATCGTTTCCGGCAAATTGGAATTAAACCCGCGGCGATGTGAGTTCGCGGAGGTTATCCGTGCGGCGATCGACACGGTGCGGCCGGCGGCGGATGCAAAGGGCATCCGCATCGAAACCCAAATTGATTCGTCCGCGAGTCCCGGCATTTGTGACCCGGTTCGAATTCAACAAGTCATTTGGAATCTCCTCACCAATGCCATCAAGTTTACGCCCAGGGGTGGACACGTCACGGTGGCCCTGGACCGTGAACACTCGATGACACGCGTGACGGTCAGCGACACCGGCCAAGGCATCTCTCCGGCGTTCCTGCCGCACGTCTTCGACCGTTTCCGCCAAGCCGACAGCAGCACGCGGCGAAAATTCGGCGGACTTGGTTTGGGGCTATCCATTGTGAAACAACTGGTGGAAATGCACGGTGGGAAGGCCCGCGCCGAAAGCGCCGGTGAAGGCCACGGCGCCAAGTTCACTATCGACCTCCCCATTGGAGCCGTCAGCGCCACGGAAGTTGACGACTCACGCGCTGACACGGTCGGGCAAACTGTAGCTTCTGGCGCAACCGAAGACGCGGCATCACTCCGACTCGACGGGTTGCGAATCGTGGCGGTTGATGATGAAGCCCACGCGCGGCGCGTTTTGACCAAAGTGCTCAGCGAGGCGGGCGCCGTCGTCACGGCGGCGGCCAACGTATCCGAAGCGTTGCACGCCGTGGAAAAGGTCCAACCGCACGTGCTGGTCAGCGATTTGGCGATGCCGAACGAAGATGGCTATGACCTGATCCGAAGAATCCGGGCGAACGGCCTCGATGCGAAAACGCTCCCGGCGGTTGCGCTGACGGCCTTCGCCCACAAGAGCTATGCGCGAAATGCGTTGATGGCTGGTTTCCAGGTTCATGTCTCCAAGCCGGTTGATCCTCGCGATTTGCTGGTCGTGGTCGCGAGCCTTGCGGGCCGTACGGGCTAGCGTAGTCCGGCACATCATGGTGGCGCGACTGCACGACCTGGAGTCCATGAGTCGCCGACATGCGCTGCGCTCGCGGGATTGTCACTAGGTAGATTCAATAGTTGCCACCGCTTCTTGCGGTCTTCCGTTCGAATCGGACCGTTGGCTTAAGCGAATAACGTCAGTCGGCCGATCATGATCAGCCCCGCGATCACCGCGATGACGCCGGAGAGTCGAACGACGACTTGCGGCCTTGGCATCAGTTTCTCCATCGCGATCACCCCCGCCACCAACACGATCACAGCCGGGTTCATCATTCCCAACGCGAGCAGAACCAGCGTCGGGCCGCAGCAGCAGCTCACGCAGGAGATTCCGGAACGAACGCCCGCTCGCCACGCCGACCACGCGCTCCCGGATGGCAACGACACACCACAGGCGAGCGAGCGGCATTCACGCAGGCCGACTTTCGTCCAAGGCATAAATTGCATGCAGCCCGCCAGAACCATTGTCGCGGCGATAAGAAATGGCATGGCCCGGCTGAATGTCGTCCATCGCATCGCGGCGGTCGCTAACGCGACGCCCGCGCCATAAATCACTACGCCGGCGGCGCTCCAGACGAAAAAGTATCCGGCCATCGTCAGTGACGTTGCGGCCAATGCGCCTCGGGCGTTTTCGGATTGCCAGGCGCGGTGGTAACGGAGAACCGTCGGCAGGTACGACGGAAGCATCATCGCGACCATCATCGCCAGCCACATGACCATGAACATGACGGTCGATCCCAGCCACGTCTGTCCGGGCATGGGCATCCACATCATCGACATCGTCCAGCCGCCGGGCATGTCCATGCCGCCGGCCATCGTCCGGCAATAATAAGTCGTCAGTGCCAGCGCCGCAGTGAAAACGGCCGCGACCAAAATGTAAAAACGGGGCCCCGCCCCGGCGCGGGTTTGCTCAGATCGCATAACTGGATCGCAGTTCGTCGTCACGACTTCGTTCCGCCCTTGTCGTACTCGTCGTGACGGCGCCACCAGCCGCTCGGCTTACTTCGCTCCCCACCGGCCGGTGAATCTTGCCATTCCTCCTGCCGGCCCAGCGGTGTTAGGTCGAGGAGCGTCCAGGTGGTGAACTCCTCGACCGCGCGCCCGTCTGTGAAATAGGTGCGGTAGACATCTTTGTCGCCGTGGATGAAGACGCTCAAGCCGTAGTAATTATCGGTGAGCAGGCCCATGTCCACATTGAACTCGCTGCCATCGCACGAGTACCACGGATACGTCCATCCCATCCGCTTCTTGTATTTCTCAATGTTCTGCAGCGGTGCCCGGGAGACCAGGCACAAGGAGGTATCGCGGGCGTGGAAGTGTGCCAGATGGCCGAATTGATCAGTCACCATCGAGCATCCCACGCACCCCGCGTCCGGCCAACCCGGCACCGGCGGGGCAAACATGAAATGATACAGAAGGAGCTGGCGACGGCCCTCGAATAAATCGAGCAAGCTCATTTTGCCCTTGGGGCCGTCGAAGACATATTGCTTCTCGATCTTCACCATCGGCAGCCGCCGGCGCTCCGCCGCCAGCGCATCACGTGCATGCGTTGCCGCCTTTTCTTTCAGAAGGAGCGCATCGCGTGCCTTCTGCCATTTGGCTTGGTCCACGACGTTCGGAAATTTGATCGGGTTTTCACCTTTTGCCTTCATAAATTGGTTCCTGTTCATCCGGTTGCGGTTGGTAGGGGGAGGTCCTAAAGTTCGAGGCACACCTTGCCAAAGTGCCGTTGGGATTCGTAATACTTGAAGGCCGCGACGATCTCCTGCAGCGGGAAACAGCGGTCAATCACCGGCTTCAACCGATTGGCCGTTATCGCCCGAATCATGTCCTCTTGGTCGGCTCTGCTGCCGACGGAGATCCCGCTGATCCGAATCTGGTTCGAAAATAGTGCCGGGATCGACACTTCTCCCGCAAAACCCGTCAAGACGCCGATTAGTGCAATGTGCCCGCCCAGCCTGCAGGCTGCTATCGACTGCGCCAACGTGTTCGGTCCGCCGACCTCAATTACATGATTGACGCCGCGTCCGTCCGTTAAATCCTTTGCCTTCTGGCCCTAGTCCGGAACTGCCTTGTAGTTGATGACGTCGTCGGCCCCAAGACGCTTGAGCTTCTCCAACTTCTCCTCGGAGGAGGACGTGGCGATGACTCGGGCCCCCGCAGCTTTTGCGAATTGCAGCGCGAACAGCGATACACCACCCGTGCCCAGAATCAGCACCGTATCACCGGGCTTCACCTGCCCGCACACGACCAAACCTCTCCAGGCGGTGACGCCCGCGCAAGGAAGCGTGGCCGCCTCCACAGGCGTGTAGCCGGCTGGCGCCTTCGTGAAAGCGTGCGCCGGCCTGCACACGAACGCGCGGGCGTAGCCGTCGACGCTATCTCCGGCCATGACTCGCTGGGTAGCCCGCGTCGATTCGCCACCCAGCCAATTCGGATAGAACGTGCTAACGACGGCATCTCCGATCTTGAACTCGTCAACATCGCCCCCGACCGCCATTACCTCTCCAGCGCCGTCGGACATCGGAACTCGGCCGTCGGCGCACGGTATCTTCCCGGTCACCACCATGTCGTCATGGAAATTCAACGAGCTGGCCCGGACCCGGACGAGCAGTTCACCCCGGGCTGGTTTGGGAGGACTTTCCTCGACCAACGTGAGATTCTCCAAGCCTCCCGGCGCTCGCAATCTGACGGTTTTGACGTTTGGCATGACGTTCTCGTTTCTGCCGCTGATCCTGCCATTCCAAGGGACGGCTCAAGCGCGGCAACAGTCCGTCGTCGCGGTTTTGTCGTATTCATCATGGCGGCGCAGCCAGGTTCCCATCGGGCCGCCCTCGTCGCGGCCCTTCGGCGTCCGGTCGAGGATCGCGTAGTAGCCCATGAGGAACTCCGTGCCCCGGGCGTAGCTGGAATAACAGCGGTAAACGCTCCCGCCGTCGCGCGCGAAGACGCTGACGCCGTGTCCCTCGGAGAAATAGCCGGCCACATCCGTTCCGCTGGCGCCGGCGTTCTGGGCGGTGATCGGGGGCAGCTTGTCACGGAAATGTTGGTCGTTCAGCATCGGAAACGCCGCCACCTCGTTGGCCTTCAGCGGCGACGGGATCTCGTGCGGCGGCTCGGCGACGGATACCCCAAAGTCGAAGTTGAAGTCGCTGTCGTAGCTCGACGCCCAGTTGAAGCTCCAGCCCATTCGCCGGCGGTAGTCGAGCAGCTTTTCGAGCGGCGCGCGGGAGATGCAGATCATCGTCACGTCGCGGGCCTTCAGGTGCGGGAGAACCCCATTGAAACTGTCGGCCGTCGACGAGCAGGCCGGACACCCGGCGGTGTAGCCGGGCCCGAACATGAAGTGGTAGACGACCAGTTGCGAGCGCCCTTTGAAGAGATCGGCAAGAGACACTTTTCCTTCTTGCGTCTCAAAGCGGTAATCCTTGTCGATTTTGACCCAGGGCAGCGCTTGCCGCCGCCGCGCGATCTCGTCACTGAGCCGCGTCAATTCCTTCTCCTCGTTGAGCAGCGCGAGCCGGGCCGCAACCCATTCGGCCTGCGAAACGACTTGGCGGTCTTCGAGTCCATGAGCGGTTTTGATTGTGGGCATGCCTTCTCCTTTCTTGTGCGGGCAATTAAGGGCGCGGTGATTCCGACATTGCTGAGTCCGATCTCGCTGACCGCCCGCTGAAGCCGCGCAGCGCCGGTCACGTCGCCCGAGAGAAACCTCGCGCGAGTGGCCGACGCACATTGCGGGCGGGCCGTCACTGCAATCTTTGGCCAAGGGGGCTCTGTCGGTCTTGGAAGTTATTGCTACCGGATGCGAGCCCATGACAATGGACTCCCGGCGTGTAACCAAAGACCTTGCGGAAATGATTGGTGAAATGGCTCTGATCGAAGAACCCGGAGCTCAGCGCCGCCTCGCCGATCGTAGCGCCTTGCTCTAGCAGCGCCTTGGCCCGATTCAACCGCAGGCGCGTCTGGTAGGCATGAGGGGGGAGTCCAACTTCTTTGCGAAACACGCGGAGCAAGTGAAACGGGCTCAAGTTTGCGATGCGAGCGAGTTCCTCCAAGGTCAAAGTTTCTACGTAGCGACTTTCGAGGCAATCCTTGACGCGCTTAACGGCCCCACGCTCATTTCCGAGCCGCAAAATCGCCGCCGGTCGCTTGCCGTATCGGACGATCATTTCGCCGACAAATGCCCGCAGCAGCGACGAACTCTCCAGCGCGGTCGGCTTCGAATCCATGACCGTGTGAAATCTCAAGAAAAGCGGGCCGAGAGAGCCGTCACAAACGAACGGACTCTGAAAGAGGCGCTCCCCTTTGAATCGATCCCCGGTCTCGTCGGCAATTGCCTCCAGCGCCTGGGAAGCGCAGTGAAACACTCGGTATCTCGATTTGCCCTCAAAATCTTCGCAAGAGGTCATCTCGCCCGACTGAGCAACCTGCAGCGCGCCCTCCCCCACGGAATAGTTCACGCCGCAATGTCGAACGCGAAACGCACCTTGCTCAACAAAACAAAAGGCCAAGGACTGATGAAGGACCTCGGCAGTGGGATGCGCAAATTTGGAGACATGAAGAAACTCGCCTATTCCTTCCAAGCGCCACATCTTGAGTTGCGGTTCGTTATTCATGATCTTGAAGGAAAGCCGCGACCAAAAATTGCTTCAGCCGCCACGCTTCACGCATTCTCATGTCCTCGTCAGGGGGACGTCTCGTTTCGATCATTCTTATCATTCGTTGGGCACCGCGCGGAGGGTGGAAAATCTATGCGCGGCTACCCTCGGATGGTGTGCGACGCGACCCGTTGAGCTTGTCTCGCGGGAATGTTCGCCTTCAGCCCCGATTGTTCCTCCGCTAGATTCACCGATGTTGCGGGAGCCAATCCTCCCGGATGGGTACACCGTCGCGCCATCGTCCGGTGGGCTAAGCAGCATCGTCGTCTGCACAGCCATAAATGCGAATGCAGGAGAGAGGGCCTCCAGGTCCGGCCCTCTCTCCCGCACCCTCTCACCTGGCCCTAAATCCGGTGTGATGGGCTGTCGGAAACAATAAGGATGGCGCCGGGAACACGGGGTGGAAGGTAGGCCCGCTGAGTTGTTGAAAGGCCGCACGCGGCCAGAGGCAGCGGGCCTACGCGGCACGTCTAGCTCGACTCCGCTATCGAAACGCCACCGGCCGAGTACGGCCTTGCCATGCTCACTCCTCGGGCAAATCCGGCGGTGATGTTGAAGGGGATGTAGTGACGGATTTGCCCTGCGGGGCTGCGCGTGGCATGGCGTTCGTCCGCTGCGCTCGCGTTCCCGTCGCCAGCAGAAAGGACTCTTTGTTTTTGACCTCCCGGCAGAGCTTCTGACGAAGCCGGGAGGTCAAAAAAATTGCGTGGGCTTTGGGGCCTACGCCTTCCCGGTTTGGAGCCTTTTTCCTTTTCGGGAGGTGCTGTCATGGCACACGAGATCGACCAGACGACGGGACGAGCGGCAGTGTTTGTCACGGGCGACCCGGCTTGGCATCGGTTGGGCACAGTCATCGAGAACGCAACGACTAGCGCCGAGGCTATCGGCCTCGCCGGGCTGGATTGGCGCGTGGAGCAATGGCCGGTCCGGGCTTTCGACCCGGACAACAACACGACGGAGGCGAGAATCCCCGACGTGGTGGCGAACGTCCGCACCGACACGAAAGCCGTGTTGGGCGTGGTGGGCAAGCGCTATCGAGTGTTCCAGAACCGCGAGGCGTTCGATTTCATGGACGCGCTGGTGGGCGACAAGCTCGCCATGTACGAAACGGCGGGCAGTCTCCACGGCGGCAAGCGCGTATGGATGCTCGCCGCGATCCCCAAGGAATACCGGGCGGGATCGGACGACTTGATTAAGCCCTATGTCCTGCTCACCAACACCCACGACGGCAGCCAGGCGCTTCGGATGATTCCAACCACGGTGCGCGTGGTCTGTCAGAACACGCTCAATCTGGCGCTCGGGGTGGCGGGCGCGGAGGGGTTGACCATTTCCCATCATCCCCGCCTTGAGACGCGGATTGCCGAGGCCCGCACCAAGTTAGGCATTATCGCGGCGCGGTTCGATCAGTTTGACGAAGAACTGCACGCGATGCTCGCCAAAGACCTGAGCGTGACCGAGGCATCGGGCTACTTCCGGGGACTCTCCGGCATGGACATCCCCGGCGGCACCGACCGACAGAAGAAGACCCGCGAGAAGGTGTTCGGGCAGATGCTCGACAACTTCGACAACGACCGCAACAGTCTGCCGGGCGTGAAGCACACCGCATGGGCGGCCTACAACGCGGTGAGCGAATGGGCCGACCACCAGCGGAAGTACCGCGGCGCGTCACCCGCCGACAAGCTGGATCGGCAACTCGATTCCGTCTGGTTCGGCACGTCCCACCAGATCAAACAAGCGGCTTACCAAGGCGCGTTGGAATTGGCCGCGGGCGACGACCGAGGCCCGACTGCGCCGAGCCTGAGCGCGGCGCTGCAAGTCGCGGCATGAGGCGACCCCTCCCCGAACCTGCCCCGGTGTGCATGGAGGCGCATCGGGGCGGGCTGGGGAGCGGTCGTCAGCGGGACGCCGCCCGAATAGTTGTGGGCCATTTCAATCGAAAGGAGATTCATCATGGCCAGCTACAACAAAGTCATCCTCATGGGCAACCTCACCCGCGACCCGGAGCTTAAGACGCTGCCGAGTCAGACGCGGACAGGGCTTCGCCCTCCGCACGTGGTGTGCGACTTCGGCTTGGCGGTCAACCGCCGGTGGAAAGACGCCAGCGGCGCGGATCGGGAAGAAGTGCTGTTCATCGACTGCGCCGCGTTCGGCAAGACCGGTGAGACCATCGCCGGGAACTTGACCAAGGGACGCCCGATCCACATCGAAGGCCGGTTGCGGCTGGAACAGTGGGAGCAGCAAGACGGCCAGCGGCGCAGCAAAATTCGTGTGATCGTCGAGCAGTTCCGGTTCGTGGACCCCAAGCCCGGCAATGACCAGCCCGCTGAAAGGAGCGGGCGCGGGAAGCGCCGCACCAACGGCAAGACCAGCCGCACGGCGCGGCAACCCGAAGCTGAGCCGGTGGGCGCTGGCGCGAAAGAGGACATTCCGTTTTAAGTCGAGGTGCGTCCCATGCGTGAGCAATTGATCCTGCATTCCGACCGGGTTTACACGATTCAGCGCACGCCGCAGGGCGTGGTGTGCACCGTCAGCGGTGAGCCGATCCGCTTGCGGCTGGACCTGTGGAGCCACAGCCCGACCGGGTTTGAGTTCGGTTACGGCGGGAGCGGACCGGCGCAGTTGGCGCTGGCGATCCTCGCCGACTGTTGCGGGGACGACGTGGCGGTGACGTTCCACCAAGCGTTCAAGTGGGCCGTCATCGCCCGCATCACCGGCCCCGGCGCGAACCTTACCGCCACGTTCGTGCGCGACGTGGTGGCGGGGATTGTGGCCGAGCGCGAGGCGCGGCAGTACCGCAACAACTAAATCGGTCGGGGCCGCGTGGCTCCGACATTCGACCAAGAAAGATTTCGACCCAACAACAGAGGTATCCTATGACTCGCAATCTCTCTCAACTTCATGGTGTTCAGATTTCCGTTCCGCTGTCCAAGCTGATTCCGAGCAAGCGGAATCCCCGCCGCGTCAAGCCCGAGCGCGACGCGCACCGCCAAAAGGTGGCGTCGATTCGGGCGTTCGGCCTGATCCAACCGCTGGTGGTTCGGGCCGACGACAAGGTGCCCGGAGGCTACCGCGTGATCGTTGGCAATGGCCGTCTGGCGGCGCTGCGCGACGTGTACAAAGATTCGGCCCGACCACCGAAAGTGCCGTGCGTCCTGCGCTCTGTCGATGACGACACCGCCGACGCCTTGGCGCTGGCCGAGAACTTCATCCGCGAGCCGATGCACCCGCTGGACGAGGCCGAAGCCTTCGCCAAACTGGCGCGGGAAGAAGCCAAGGGCGTCGAGTCCATCGCCGCCGAGTTCGGTGTCAGCCAGCCCTATGTTCGCCAGCGCATGAAGCTGGCAACGCTGGCCGAGCCGGTGAAGGCCGCGTATCGCCAGGGCGGGATCGACACGGCGACCGCCGAGGCGTTCGCGTCCGTTCCAGCGGATCGGCAATTGGAAGTCTGGCAGGAAGTCGGCGGCAACCCGCAGCACGCGCAGCACGTCCGCAACGTGATCGCCCATGCGTGGATCGACGCCAAAGCCGCGACGTTCGACGTGTCGAAGCTGCCGGAATCCGCCGTCAGCAAAGACCTGTTCGCCGAGCGCGTGCTGATCGAGCGCAAAGCCTTCATGGAGGCGCAGGCCGACGCGCTTCTGGCCGAGCGGCAAAAGCTGATCGAGGAAGGTTGGGGTGATGTTGTGGTTGGCCCGCAGGCCGACGTTCAGGATCGGCTGTACGCGATGTCCGATGCGCCGCAGGAGTACGACGAGCAGACGACGGCCAAGCTCGAAAAGCTGGCCGACAAGCGCGGCAAGCTGGAGGCCAAGATCGAGGAATTGGAAGGCGGAGAAGGCGAATTCAGCGAGTCGGAACAGAAGGCGTATCAGGCCATCCAAACCAAGTTGGAGGCGCTGGACGACGAGGAACAGACCTTGACCAAGGACGCCGAGGTTCACTACGCCGAGGCAACCAAGGCCGTCGGCACGGCGTTCCTTTTGCTTGACCCGGATGGCCGGGTCCGGCGTGAGTACCGCATCCCGCGCAGCCGTCGGAGCGCATCGGGCAATGGTGTTCATGGGGGCAGTGGATACGCCGACGATGGTCAGACGGAAGCACCGAAACCGCCGACTTCGGACGACCTGAAAGAGCCGCAGCTTGCCATTACGTTCACCCATCAGGCGCTTGCGGTGCGCGAAGCGCTCTTGGCCGACCATGCCCGCCGCAAGCGGGTCTTGGCGCTGATTCTGCACGAGAAGGTGCGCAGCGAAGCCCTGTCGATTCGGCATGACGCCAACGGCACGACCCTTCACGCCGACCATGCGGAGGGATTCACGTCGGCGGCGCTGGTCAAGCTCCGGGAGAAGCGGTCGGAACTGGACCCACTGCTGGACCAGCACTACGTCGAAGACGATGCCGCTTACGACGCGATCAAGGGTCTGTCCGACCGCAAGCTGGACGGTCTGATCGATCTCCTGACGGTCGAATGCGTGACGGCTCACCTGCAACGTAAGACCGCCTTGGTCTGGCGTCTGGCCGGGGAATTGGGCGTGGAGGTGCGCCGCTACTGGCGTCCCGATGAGCGGTGGCTGTCGGGCTACCAGAAGATTCAGTTGGCGCACCTGATCGGCGAATTGCGTGGCCCGGTGTATGCCAGAGCCGCCGAGAACAAGAAGAAGTCGGAGTTGGTGGCGGAGCTTGCCAAGCTGTTTGACGACGCCGCCAATGGACGCTTGGAGGATGCCAAGCTGGCGGCGAAGCTGAACGAATGGCTGCCGTCGAATCTGCGGGAAGAGCCGCAGCTTGACGACACTCAACGGGCGGCAGCGGCGTAATCTCCACCGCTCAAATAATGGCCTTGAAGCCGGGTCGGTTCGCTCCGACCCGGCTTCTTTGTTGGCCCATTGGTGCCCGGCAACGTGCGTCTTGCATCACTCCCACTCGTGCGGCTGGCGGATCACCGGGTAGCGCATGTACGAGCAGAAGTATTCCGCCAATGCCCGTCCGCGGGCGCTGCGATGCGCGACGTGCAACCAGAAGTAATACCAGAGCGTCAACTGAAAATAGATCCCCAGCGTCGCCAGCAGCGGCCAAAGAAAGACGGTGCCTTGGTGGTGCTGCTGATAGCGATTCACCGCCCACAGGCCGACGTAGACCCACCCGGCTGTTTCGGCAATGGCGACGATGACGACCAGCAACTTCGCCAGCGGCAGCAGCACGCTGAGAGCCAGGACGGTCAGCACTTCCATTAGGATCGACAGCACTCGCACGACACACCAATCCTCGTCTGATCCAGACCCGAACCGACACTGCATGTTAGTTTCACACGCCACTCCCGGTCGAGCATTTTTCTGCGGCAGCGAGCGATTTTCAAGAGCGATTGCCTCTGTCCAGCCAGACTCAATCGGTCGGCATTGCGTCCAGCCAGATTCGGTTTGACATTTCTCCCGTTTTCGGTATTATTAACATCATTAACGTCGCCATCCCGGTTTGAGTCTGGCTGGACGGATTTGGGTCTGGCTGAACAGAAGAGGAGAAGAAGAGACGGAAGGCAAGAAAAAAGGAACGGTGCGGTGTTGTGGCAGGTGATTGTGCAATCGCGAGTTGCAGCGCTGCGATGGTCGAGTGAGCGGTGCGATAGCGCTGCGGAAGCAAATGACCGCAGTTCTTGAGCCAGCGGAGGTGATCCATGACGCGACATTCGGAGCACAACGCGGCGGCGAAGGTCGATGCCGACCGCATCGGAAAGTTGGGCGGCCGGCGGCGCCCCAGCGTGCGGGGCGAGCTCGCGCGGCGGCTGAAAGGGTTTACCGGGCGCACCCGCGCGCCATCCACCAAGCCGTCTTGGCCGGGCGGCGGGCGGCGTCAGCGCGTCATCGTTAAGACGCACGTCAGCCGCCACCGGCCAGGCAAGGCGCGGGGAAGCGTCACGCGCCACGCGTCATACTTGGGCCGCGACAGCGCTAGCGCCGACGGGCGGCCGGGCGTGTTCTACGACGCCTCCCGCGACGCCGTGGACGCCAAGTCCGAGGTCGTTGGGTGGGCGCAGGATCGGCACCATTTCCGAGTCATCATTTCGCCGGAGCAGGGGCAGGACATTCCCGACATGACTGCCTATGTGCGCGAGGTGATGGCGCGCATGCAAGGCGACCTGGGGACCAAGCTCGAATGGATCGGCATCAATCACCACAACACCGACAATCCACACGCGCACGTGATGATCCGGGGCCGGCGGGAAGACGAATCTGACTTGGTGATTCCGCGTCAATACCTGTCCCACGGCATGCGCGAGCGGGCCTGTGACGTGGCCACCGAATTGCTCGGCGAGCGCACCATCGAGCAGGTGCGGGAGGCCAAGCGCAAGGAGGTGGAGGCGGAGCGTTTCACCTCGCTCGACCGGATGATCGAGCGGTGCATGGAGGGCGGACGAATCGACGTGTCACCGGCGCGGTCCATCGGGTTCGCCCCGGAGGATCGTGGGCTGGTGGCGGCGCGGTTGCAGTTCCTGCAAACGCTCGGGCTGGCCGAGAAGCGGGAGGGAATGTGGTGGACGATGGAGGCGGATTTCAAGCAGACTTTGCGCGACCTGGGCGCGCGCAACGACGTCATTAAACAGCTCTATGCGACGCTCGGAACCGAGGCGGGACGGGTGCATCGGATGGGAGCGGGGACGGAAGTCCAACAGCCCGTCGCCGGCATTGTGATCGCGCTGGGCAATGCCGACGAAATGAGCGACGACCGGTTCGTCGTGCTGCGGGACGCGAGCGGGCAGGCGCATTACGGGCGCGTGCCGGAGGGGGACGAATACCGCGCCATCCGGATCGGATCGCTCGCTGAAATGGGCGCGGCGGCGCATCGCCGGCAGGAGGTCGCGCAACAGATCGCGGCGGTGGCGCGAGCGCAGGATGGCGTGTACTCCACGGACGCACACGCCGCTCTTTTGCGCGATGGCCATGCGGATTGGACAGACCGGCAGATCGAATCACGCGTGCGCGCCGCATCTGCGCGGTTGGAGTTTGTCGCAGGCTACGAGAGGTCAGGCGTTCAAACGATCGGTGAGGGACGATACCAGGTGAACGAGGACGAGTTCGAGCGCTTCAGCCAGCGGGCTTCCGCCCGCACGGACATTCGCGCGGTCGCCTCGCATTCCCTGTCGGAGCAAGTGCAGGCCAAGGCGCTGACGTGGCTGGACCGGCAGGCGTTTGGCCAGAATCCCGACGGGCGGTTGACCTCCATTCCATCGGTTCAAGACGCGATGGAGCAGCGCCGGCAGTGGCTGGTCGAACACGGTTACGCCGAACGCTCCGACGCCGAAGGCGGCGATATTCGACTCACGCCCGGCGCGCTCAAACGTCTGGCCGCCGAGGAGCGACAGGCGGCGGATCGGAAGCTGCAAGAGCGGTACGACCGACCTGTGTCAGAGCTGGTTCAGGGTGGTTCGGTCACAGGGAAGTACCAAGGGATTGAAGAGCTTCACGGCGGCCGGCGGATGGTCGTCGTGAGCGATGAGGATGTGTTTACGGCGCCGGTCCGTCGCGCACCCGAGGCGGGTGTTGGCGACCAGGTAACGGTCCGGCGATCCACTGATCGAGCCGTGACGATCGAGCGCAGCGCCGAACAATCTCTGGGCGATCGGGCGCGCTACTTGGACGGATTGGAGCGGGACCGATGAGAGGCCGGAACCTGATTCTTGTCTACATGATTATGGTGCTTGCGAGCCTGACGGCGGCGACCCAGTGGACGGCCTACCGGCTCGGGTATCACCCGCTCTTGGGCACAGGGTTGCGTGTGGGACCGGCGGTCGTTTACGCGCCTTGGGCGCTGTTCGGTTGGAGCAGAGCGTTCGGCGAGCAACTTCCCGGCACCTTTGACGAGGGGTATGCCGTCCTCGGCGGCGGCGTGATTCTGGCGACGCTGGCGCTGGTGATCCTGCGCCGCACCGGAAGGCGCTTGACCGTTCGCGAACTCGGCAAGGATCGCTGGGCCAGCCGGCGCGACGTGAAGGCGGCGGGATTGCTCAGCGGCAAGGGCACGGTCCTCGGCGTCGCGCACAACCGCTACCTCACCTACGACGGGCCGGAACACCAGCTCGTGTCCGGGGCGAGTCGTTCCGGCAAGGGCGTCGGGCACGTGATCCCCACGCTGCTGAACTGGACGTCGAGCGTGCTGGTGTACGACGTAAAGAACGAACTGTGGGACGTCACCGCCGGTTATCGCTCCCAATTCTCGCACGTGATGTTCTTCAATCCCACCCGTCCCGACAGCGTCCGATTCAACCCGCTCATGGAGATCCGCAAAGGTCCCAATGAAGTCCGCGACACCCAAAACGTCGTCGAAATGCTGGTCAATCCGGCCGAGTTGGAGCAGAGCCCGGACATCTGGGACCAGCAGGCCAGCCAGTTTCTTGTCGCGCTAATTCTGCACGTGCTGTACACCGAGCCGGACGGGCAAAAGAACCTGGCGGTGGTGCGCGAGCGGCTGCTGGATTTCAAGCGCACCTGCCGCGCGATGCTGGCGACGGCGCACCGCGTCAACCCCCGGACCGGCGTTCCCGAGGTGCATCCCGAAGTGGCGCTGGTGGCCAACGAGATGCTGCACCAGCCGGAGAAGTTCCAGGCCAGCGTGCGCGGCACGGCGGCGACTTACTTGACCCTGTTCGCCGACGATCTGGTGGCGCACAACACCGCCGTCAGCGACTTCCGCCTAGGCGACCTGGTGTGCGCGGATCGGCCGATGACGCTATACCTCCAGCCGCCGCCCTCGGACGCGCCGCGCCTGCGCTGTCTGGTGCGGTTGATGGTGAACCAAGCGTGCCGGGCGCTGATGGAGCATTTGGACCGGGACAATGCGGGTCGGCCAAAGCGGCGGCCGCTGCTGCTCCTGTTGGATGAGTTCCCGACGCTCGGGCACATGGAGTTCTTCACCATGAACCTGCGCCAGATGGCGGGCTACGGGATCAAGGCGCACCTGATCGTCCAATCCTTCAACGACATCATCGAAGCCTACGGCCCCAACAACACCATTCTGGACAACTGCCACATCCTGACCGCCTTTGCCGCGGCCGACACGGTGACTTGCCAGCGCATCAGCCAGATGACCGGCACCGTGACGGAGTACCGGGAGAGTTATTCGGAAGCGGCGCGGCATTGGGGTGCAGGGACGCGCACGGTGAGTTTCAGCGAGCACGTGCGACCGTTGTTGTCCCCGGGCGACGTACGGGAACTTCCGGTAGACGATCAACTCATCTTCGTCACCGGCTACAGGCCAATGCGCGTGAAGAAGCTGCGGTATTACGCGGACCCGACGTTCAGGAAGCGCGTGCTGCCGCCACCGGACCAGTCGCAGGGGATGGATCTTCCCGCCAAGCCAGTGATCGAGTGGCACGGGGAACGCGCGAAGGGGCCGGGACGGCCGGTGCCGACGTCCAAATGGCGCGAATCGGGTCAGCCGCTTTTCGACGCAGACGATGGCGCGGGAGACGACGAGGACGACGATGAGATTCGCGGCACTGAGCCGCAATAGCGACCAATCGGACACGACCCATGAAAGAGCACAAGGTCAGATTCACCGTTTGGCTGAACCCGGTGGTGCTGAGCGCGGCCAAGGCGCGGGCCAATCGCGACGGCATATCCGTATCGGAAGTGCTGGCCCGTGCCGCGCGGAAAGAGTTTGGACAGCATGACGGCGGGGACGCCGATGCGCTGATTCACAAGGCGGTCGACCGCGTCTTCTTCCTGCTGCAACGCACGGACAAGCGACGCGCGTTCGAGAATCAAGTTCTCAAAGAGATGCTAGGCCTTGCGGTGTTGGCATTCTTCAATCACACGCCGCCGGTGCCGGATGCGGACCGAAAAGCGGCACATCTCAGCGGCAACGTTCGGTTTCAACAGTTTCTTGATGCGGTCGCGGCCAATCTTCGCCGCGGGCGTTCGGTTCTGGGCGAGCTGCCGGACGCCGATGCCGATTCCCAACTCTCTGTCCGTGAGGCGAATGCCGAGTCCGCCCGCAATCAAGCGCAGGTCCAGCCGGAGAAGAGTCAGAAATCATCGGCGCACAACCAAATCCCTCCGCAACCCGCCGACCCGGCAACAAGGCCGGAGGTCGCCGAGCCTCCGCTTCAAGAACGCCAACCATCGATGACGGCAGCAACCGCACCGACCAAGCGCTGGGGATTGTTCGGATGAGAAGGTAGTTGAGGAATCAAATCATGGCAGCACTAGACACCGTCCGCACCCGCCACGCCGAAAGTCTTTACCACGCACTTGGTCCGCTGGTGGCCGACGCGCTTGCCCGTCCCGACGTGGTGGAGGTGATGGCGAATCCCGATGGCAGCCTGTGGGTGGACCGCGCCGGCGTCGGCCGGGAGCGCGTCGGACGGATCGAACCATCCGCCGCCGAGACGACAATTCGGCTGCTGGCGAGTCACATGGGCGAGACGGTCAACCCGGACCGTCCGGCCGTCGCTGGCGTGCTGCCGCGCAGCGGCGAACGGTTCCAAGGCGTGTTGCCGCCCCTTGCTGAGCGGCCCGTATTCACGATCCGCAAGCGCGCGTCGGTCGTGTTCACACTCGATGATTACGTGTCTAAAGGGATCCTTTCCGCTGAGGGCGCGGCCGTTATCCGTCGCGCTGTTACCGATCGCAAGAATATCCTCGTCGCCGGCGGCACGGGCTCCGGCAAGACTACGATGGTCAACGCGATTTTGACTGAGCCAGAGTTCAAGAATGATCGCATCGTCATCATCGAGGACACTAGGGAACTTCAATGCCCGGCAGCGGACCAGGTGGAATTGCTCACGAAGAACACCGAACCGCGGGTAACTATGACGGACTTGCTTCGTATGACCCTGCGACTGCGCCCGGACCGGATCATCATCGGTGAGGTCCGGGGACCCGAGGCGCTAGCGATGCTCAAAGCGTGGAACACGGGCCATCCCGGCGGTGTGGCGACCATTCATGCGAATTCGGCGGTGGACGCCTTACGCCGCCTTGAAGATTTGGTGGCAGAGGCATCGGTGACGATCCCGCGACGCTCCATCGCGACGGCAATTAACTACGTCGTTTTCATCGAGCGCCTTCTAGCGCCGCCCGGCCGGCGAGTTTCAGCGATTTCTGAAGTTACTGGGGGCGCCGCCGACGACTACATCGTATCTGACATGCTGTGCCGACGATGAAGCATGTTTGACAGGGCATTCGCAGATCCTCGTGCGGGCACCTTTCGAGGATTGCGCCGAATCCGAGCGCACGTCAGCTAAATTGATCGGCCATCGCGAAATCCCAGCCAGTCGTAAGATCGCCAAGGACGAAGATGCATCTATTTTCTGCCGTTCGGAGCTGGCATTTGGTTGCTGCCGAACGGTTCTCGAAACGCTCACGTCTCCGGATTTTGTCCGTTCAATTTTTTTGCTGTGGATGATAATCTCCGACACGAGATGGCCAACCTACTCATCGTCGATGACAACGAAGACGGACGCGAACTTCTCTGCCGCTTTTTGGAAGGCAAAGGCCATCAGGTGACGTGCGTCGGAAACGGCAAGGAGGCGCTTGCCGCAGTCCTTGCACGGATACCCGACCTAGTGATTCTCGACCTCTTCATGCCGGAAATGGACGGCGGCGGGTTCCTCGAAATCATCCGCTCGTATCTCCGCCTTCAATCGTTACCGGTCATCGTCCTGACCGGGCTTCCGGACAGCCCTGCCGTTGAGCGGGCACGGAATCTCAAGGTGAATTCCATCCTCGTCAAAGGCAAGGCCACGTTAGACGAAATTGCGGCGGCAGTGACGATTGAGTTACACCGCGTACCCGCGTAATGTCCCGCGGGTTCCTGCCCTGCGGGATGGGGGCGTTGTCCGGTTCAGCTCGATACTCCCGAACGCAGGTCAAAAATCATCCTCCACAGCAAATCTACTTTGCCCTTGGCGATTAGGTCGGCGGGCGCATCGCCGTCGAAGGCGTCGTTGGGCTCGGTCAGCCATTGCCCGATCGCCTGCGACCGCACCACCTTGCTTAGATCGCGTTGCAGCCGATCCAATTCGGTCACGCGCCGGCCGATCCCCTCGGACAGCGGCCGGCCTGCTTCTAGGTCGATGATCGTCCGCTCGGTGACGCCCAGGATGCGAGCCATGACTTTTTGGGTCACGTCGAGTTTGTGCCGCAGGGTTTCGATTCGATTGGTGGTTGCGACGGCCATTGGAATCACCTCTTGAGGTATTTTCGGCAGTCGCCGGGCCCAAGTCAAATTATTTCAGGAAATATTTCATGTTGGTCCCGACAACCTGCGGTTTCAGCCCAGTTTACGAACATTCCGAATCGTGGCTTTTGACGTCCCCCGCAGATTGCCCGGAAACCACACCACATTCTTTCCGCCGTCACAGGCGGGCACCATCAGCCCCTCCAAGCCGCTCTCGTACCCGGCTCGCCCAATGGCTTGCGTGAGAGATTCAGCGCCATGGCGGTTCAGCTTCCGCCAGTCGTCGCCGCGCATCCGAGTGGCCGAGACGCCAAGAGTCTTGCGGACCGTGCCATCGGTCAGATCAAGAATCTTGGCAAGCTTGACGTCCACAGCCACGATCGTGCGTGGCAATGCGTCTGCGGGATCGAGGCCGTAGTAGAGGAAGTGGGCTTTGGACTCCGCTAACGCCGTCGTGTCGGAGAAGGCGGCGTACACCGTGGCGAACGACGATGGCGGATTCCATCGGCCACCGTGTTTTCGGCTCCCTTCGCCCGTCAGCAAATCATCCTTGGTGGCGTAGGTCGGCTCGCTGCATCGGAACACCACGTCGCGCAGCGATCCGGCGTGCGCAACGAGCGTCGTGATGCGACGGAGCAGTTGGTCGAAATCCGGATGATCGCTGATGCCTCGGGCCATACGATTTACTCTTCTCAATCGAATGGCGCTGAGTCTAACCGCCACGCGGCAAACTGATGAAATCCTCTGCGCGATCCACGGCGGATTCAATTCGTCGGCACCGTCACACGGGAGTATTGGCGTCGACAGATTTCTGCCGCGCGATCCAACTATGTGCCTCGTCCGCGGCTTTCGCCACGAGCAGCAAGTCCTCCGCGCCAAAACTCGTGCTGTCTTTCCAGTTGTTGTCGCTGTCCTTGTACGAGCGGCTGAACGTGACGCTGTACATCGGGCGGCTGGCGTTGCCGTTGTCCACCACGTTGCGCCAGATCGCGGCTTGGATCGTCCCGTATCGGATCGTGTGAACGGGACGATTCGAAGTCTTGGTCTGCTGTCGCTCTTGAGTTGCTTGTGCCATAGGGCACCTCCGGTTGAATGTATCCGCTCGTTAGACCATCGCCGCCGCGAGCGAATCGAGTTCTTCGGCACAGCCGAGAACGATGCGCTCGCAAACGGGCACGAATTCGGCAATGCCGAACTTCTTGAGGTATCCGATCCGCGGGTCGCGCGATAAACCGCGCTCGGTCGCGATGCGGACGGCTTCGGCATACGTCGGCAGTGCCGGCGCCAGCGCGTCGTGCGGCCGGATGTCCGCCAGATCGGTGAGAACCGTCACGACCTGCATTGTGGCAGGTGAGGCTTGCTGCTTGAGCACCGCGAATGTCGCTGTCACCGAGATCATTTTGCGATAGCCTCCGTTGCTTGCGCCGCCGCCGCCGAACGCCGGGAACCGCGCGGCCGCGAGCGGGAACCGACCTTGAAGCTCTGAAACTCCCGATCCGACTCCATGAAGCGGCGGGCCATCTCGCGAAGCAGGTCAGCTTCGGAAACGTCGGCGCCATAGCTCTGCTTGTAGAACGCCCTGTAGCGATCCAGATCCGTTGCCAGCTCGTGATGAACTTCCACGTTCAGACGGCGGGTCGTCGTGATGTGGAACGCCGGGAGTAAAATCTCAGCCATCGGATGTACTCCAATTACGGTTGATATGGCTCCAGAATCATGTCCTTGTTCACCAGCACGCGCAGCGGCCAGCCGGCGCGAATCGTGATCGTGGGTTGCACGTCCAACTCGCGGTCGATGATCTTCTCGCCGATGCGGTTGGCCTGCTGCGCCACCGTGTCGCCCACCACATCGGAGCCGCCGTAGCCGTTGGTGCTGCGGGGATTGCGGGCGAGGTTCCCGCCGTAGGCGATGGCTGTCGTCAACGCCGTCGCTTCGGCGAGCTTGTCCAGATGGTAATCCACGCGGTCCTGCAATCCCGCCATCCCAGCCTCGTCCGTCCCCGGCATTCCGTCGAGCACGATAGAGTTGCCGTTGGGATAGATCAGCCGCTGCCAGGCCACTAGCGCGCGGTTCTGGCCATTCGTGACGAGGCTTTGGTATTTGCCCAGGAGCCTCGACCCTTGTGGGATCAGCAGGTAGTGCCCGGTGACGGTGTCGAACACGTTCTCCGTCACCTGTCCGATCACTTGCCCCGGCAGGTCTGTATTGATCGCCGTCAGCAGCGCGCCGGGGATGATGCTGCCGGCTTTCACCTCGTAGGCGGAGATTGGCTTGAGCAGCGGCTTGTTCAGGTACGGCTCGATCGCCGCGGCGTCGGTCAGGAATGCCTCCTTGTCGCGCTGGTGATTCTGCGGGACCGTCCCGAGCGACGTGGGCGCGGGCGGCCCAAACATTTGCAGCGGATCGCCTGCACCACCGCGAAATGATGGAGTGAAAGTGCCGGCCACGGGCGCCGCCGGCGCGGTTGTCGGACTCGCTGCCGAGGAATGGGCCGTCGGCTTGGCGCCGGCGAAGATCAACGGTGAATCTAGCGCCTGCTGCTGTTCCTTCTGCTGTTGTTCCAGCAGTTTCCGCCGCAGTTCCGCGAGCCGACGCATTTCTTCGGCGAGCGCCTGTTCTTGCGGCGACAATCCCGCCGGGCGCGTGGCGGGCCCGGTCTGTGCCGTGGCGTAACTCGCCGGCCCAATGTCGAAGCTGTAGTCTTTCGGCAATCCCTTGATGGAGTCGATCGGGCCGGAGGGACGAATGGCATTCTCTTGCGCCGCCGCATCCTTTTGCGCTCCGGCGCGCTGACCGAAGCCGAGCACAAGGATGACCAGCCCGAGCGATGCGCCGAATACGCCGGCGAGCATCACCGCCCGCCGACTCACGCGCGTCACCGGCGGCAGCGCAGGGTGGACCAAGTCCACGTGTTCGCCGTTGCTTCCGCCTTGCGCGTCGCGTTGTCCGGTGTTGGGATTGAGCGTTGGATTCATGGCACGGCCGCTCCTTCTATTTCTGGACATCCGCCCGCACGACTGCCACCACCGTCTGCGGGGCTTGGCCGATGCGCAGCTCCGCTTTGCCAAAGAGCCGGTCCACGATGTACCAGTCGCCCTTGACGCGGTAGTTCACGAGCTGCGAATCGCCGTTGCGCCCCAGGATGAACAGCGGCGGCGCTTCGGTGACGGTGACTTTGGGCGGGAATTGGATGTAGGTCTTCTGCCCATCGTCGAACGCCCGCAACCGACACCACGGCGGCGTCGGGCAGTGCTTTTGGCGCAGGACCAGGTAATTGAAGTTGGCCTTGGCCAGATCCAATCCGGTTGCGACCGTTGCTCGAACCAATGCCTGCTGCTCCGCCACCTGATTGCGGATGACGACCGCATCGCCGAAGGGATAGTTCCAGGCGATCATCGTGTGATAGGTGCCGGAGTCCGTGCTGGTCAGGTCCAGCGTATAGACGCGCTGGTCCGTGGTAATCAGCAGGTTGGTTTGCAGTCCCGCCTTGCGCGGCTTGACCAGGATCAACGTCTGCGGGGAATGGCCGCCGCCCGACTCGACGCTGTCTACGATCCACCGCGTCGTGTCTCCGGCCGCGGCGGTGATCAGTTTTTCCCCCGAGCGCAGGCCGATCGTCGTCACGAAGCCGGGTGTCGTGACGGCGGTGTAGACGACGCCGGGCGCGTAGTCGTAATACTGGATGGCGTTGAGAAAGCCATCCGTCGTCGGCTGAGTCGTCGCGCCAGTCTTGGCGGCCGCGATTGCCGCCGAACCGGAAAGTGAAGGCTTGGTCGCTGGACTCGGCTCGACCGGCCGAAGCTGCGGCGTCGGCACCGGCACCTTCACCTCGACGATCTTGGGCAGGGCCGGGTCGGAATCGTCCGGCAGTCGCGCCGCCGCCACCAAGCGCGAGTCGGGCATGACCACCATGCTCGGTGTTTCCTCGGATGCGCACCCGCCCACGATGCAGGCGAGGACCGAAACAAAGAACATCAAGGGCCGGTGACGATTCATGGTCTATCTCCCGATTGAGAGGGCGTTGGATTGGCGGCAGCGGGACTCGGCGGATTCGCCGGGCGCGGACCTTCATCGCGAACCACCGGACCAGAGAATTCCCGGCCCCAGGTGAAGTTGACGATGTAGACGCCGATCGGATTCTTGAATGAGTCGCCTTCGTCGCGCGGCGGGATCAACTTCACCTGGAACAAGCCCGTGTACTCTTCGCGCGAGCGCCGCAGGCCGCTGGAATAGGTCGTCTCCACCCAGCGCACCTGGTAGCTGTCATTGGCTTTCTGGAGGATGTTGCTGATTTCCACCGTGCGGGCGGTGGCACCTTGGCCGGGAACGGGCTTTAAGCCACTGTCCGTGGCGGCGTATTCGTTCATTGCGTTGACCGCGGGGCCGGCGAGGAACTGATACGCCTTAGTCCATTGCTGGCGCATCACCACCGGGTCCAGCGGCCGCTCGCGCACCAGGCGTACGACGTCGCCGACGAAGTACCCGACCTGGGCGGCGTCGGGTCGGTACGGTTCGCTCGCCAGCGTGATGCGTCCCGGCATCCCCGCCTTGTCCACTTCCACGACGTAGGTCGCGACCTGCTTCTTGACGCCCAGGATGACCGCGCCGCTGGTCGAGATCAGGGCCAGGAGCATCGACGCGAACGCGATGTAGCGCCAGTTGCGGGCCTGCACCCGCGCCGATCCGATCCGCTCGTCCCAGGCCGCGGCGGCGCGGGCGTAGGGATTGTGATCGTTGACGTCACCGCCCGCGCTTCTGCCGTAGCTCAAATTCGTTTTCGGAATGCTCATGCGACGGACCCTCCAGAGGAGTTGCCTTTCCCGGTTGGCGGCGTCTTCGGGCCGGGCAGGCGGCTGGCCAGGCCGGTGCTGGATGGGGAGGACTTCGACGCCGCGGCGGGAACGGCCGATGCTGTTGTCGCAGCGCCGGCGCCAACGAGACGGCGCGCACCGCCGTAGACTGCCTTGCCCGCCCAACCGACGGCGGCGGCCCCTTTGGTCGGAACGACGGAGGCGGCTTTCACGGCAATCACCGCGGGACGCGACGTGGCGGCGCCGACGCTGGTGTTGTAGGCCACCGCCATTTGGTTCACGGCGGTTCCGACGCCCAGGCTTGGTCCGCCGATGATCAGGTCGCTCGCCAAGCGCGACGCGACCATCGACAGGACCATCAGGAGAATCGCGGCCAGGGCAATGCAAAATGATTGATAGATCGTAACGGTGCTGCCCGCGGGCATCTTGAGCGACTGAAAAATGTTGTTGCCCACCCCGAGCACCAGCGTCAGCACCATCAGGCGCACCCCCGATCCCACCACCCAGCCCAAGGGCCGCTCGGCAATGAACGCGGTTTTGGATAGCACCGCGAACGGCACGAGGACGAAGGCCGCTAGCGTTCCAAACTTGAAGGTCAGCAGCGCCAGCACGACCTGCACGGTGATGACGCAGAATGCGGCGATGATCGCGACGACCGCCAAAGCGAGGAAAATGATCTCGACGATGTTTTTGAAGAACGCCACTGGTCCGGTGAGCCGGCTGATCTGATCGAGCAAGGGCTGCGCGGTGGTATATCCGAGGAACGCGATGTTGCCCGGCTGCGAGGTGTAGTAGCTGGGGCCGTCAAATCCGCCGGCCTTAAGGCCGAGATCCATGAACGACGACGCCAGCTTGTCCGTCAGAACCTGCCAGTTGTGGATGATCCAGGCGAACAGGCCGATATAAACGATCTTGCGGGCAAAATGAGCGATGACGTGATCGTCGCTCAGCGCCCACAGGGCCGCCGACCAGAAGATGCTCAGCACGATCAGCACGTTGAGAATCCGGCTCACGTCCGCGCTGATCAGGCCGAATCCGTTGTTGATCGCCTGGATGTACTGGTTGGCCACGTCGTTGAGCAGATCGGGGCCGCCGTTGCCGATATCAGCCAGAATTCCCATCATGGGCCTTGTCTCCCTTCGCTCCTGCGAATCACTGATTGGCCGTTGGGAACGCGTTCACGAGTGACGTGCTCGGCGGCTGCGGGCTATCCCAACTGCCGCGGACCGCCTGGCGCTGCTGCTCGCCGTACGCTTCCTCCGCCTGCTGCTGCGCGTCGCGCTGCACGTCCCCGCGCGCGTCTGAGATTTCCTGGGCCTGCATCGCCTGGAGCTGCGCGACGAGCGTCGCAACCTCTTCGTTGCCGGCTTGCACCGCCGCCGTCGCGCCAGGCGCGGAATTGGATTTCTCGACGTATTGACCGATCCGCTGCGCCGTCGGTTCGAGGCTCAGATAAGTGTCGTTCTGCACCGTCCGGTTCTCGATCAACACCTGCCGCTCTTGCTGGTCCCATCCGCCGCGCATCGCGGCGATGTCGGCGTCGGAGGTGGTGGCGTAGTCGCCGGGGTTGGGCGGATACTGCTCGTTGAGCGCGCCGCCCGGATCGGTGGAGGAGTAGGTCGTGCCGGCCTGCCCGAACACCTGTTGCCAGACGTTCATGCTTTGGAGGATGCCGGCGAGTTGGCTGTAGCCCCAATTCTGGAGCATAGAAAGCTCGTTCTGAATCTGCTGCTTGAATTGGTCAACGAGCTGTACCTCTTGTTCGACTTGCAGAACCGCCTCGGCGAAGTTCGTGGGATCGAACACGATGTCGGCAAAGGCCGCGGCGGGAATGAGTAATCCGGCCGACGCCGCGATGACGACAAATCGTTTCTTTGATCGTGTCATGATGAATCTCCTACGTGAAACTCCTTCACTTTCGGATTGTGTGCGTGGTTCAATTCTGAAACGGATCGTTGACCGATCCGCTGGGCGGCGCGGGGTTGTCCCACCCGCTGCGGACGTGACCTTGTTCCGCCGCCGCGTACGACAGCTCCGATTGCTGGCGGGCCAGCTTTTCCGTTTTGAGCCGGGCTCGCGCCGCCTTGAGCGCCTGCAACTTCGCTAGTTCACCTGACGCCACCGCGAGCAAGTCGTTGTGGGCTTGGAGCGCCGACGTTTCCCCCGAGGCGGAGTTGGACGCCTCGACGATCCGCTGCACCTGCTGGCGCGTCGTGTCCATGTCGCGGTAGACTTGGTTTTGCAACTGCCGGTTTTCGACCAGCGCTTGGCGTTCGTTGTTGGTCCAAGTCGATCGATCCGACAGGTACTGCGCCCAAATGACATTGCTCATCTCCGCCGGATACCGCATATCCAGTTGACTCGCCGGCGTCGCCGTGCTGTACAGGCTCGCGTCGAACTGTCCTTTGATGCCTGCCATCGCCGCGGGAATATTGGGCGCCACGCCGCTGTCCAAATGGGCCAAGTCGCGGAGCTGGTTCTGCACCTGCTGTGCGGCCGCCTCCACTTGCTGGACGAATTGCGCCACCTTCTGGACGTTCTGCACAAGGGCCTGCGGATCGAAAATGATCGGGTCGTACCAGCAGGCCGCCGCGCGCCGAACGGGACCGAGGATCAACGCCGCGCCAACGGCAACAGTCAGGGCCGTCAGCGCCTTACGCCGTGACCGGTGCGGCTTGGAATTCGCTGGATTCAACATCGTGGTATTCGGGTTCATGTTGTGCATCGTCGCTCCTTTCGTGATTGAGTGTCGTTAGCTGGTCCGCCCACTGGCTCAGGCCACGTGCCTGAAGGTAGGCGGATGTGAAGTTCCTCCGGTCATGCTCGCGCAAGACGTTTTCAATCCGGGCTTGGTCCGGCGGCGCACCGGCGGCACAGAACGCCAGCGCCAGTCCGCCAAGGCCAAGCTCAAAGAGCCGATTGCCTTCGCGACTCTGGTAGTAGTAATCCTTCTTGGGAATCGACTGCTGGAGAATTTGCAACTGCCGCTCGTTCAGGCCGAACGACTCGTAAACTTTCCGCGTGCGCTCCTCGAGCGCGTTGCCGTTGGGCAGGAAAATGCGCGTCGGGCAGTTCTCGATGATCGCCGGCGCAATGGCGCTGTCGGCGATATCGGAGAGACTTTGAGTGGCGAAGATCACCGCCACGTTCTTCTTTCGCAGCACCTTGAGCCATTCACGGATCTTGGCGGCGAACAACGATTCCGTCAGGTACAGCCACGCCTCATCCAAAATCATCAGCGTCGGTGAGCCATCGAATTGCTTCTCCAGCCGACGGAACAGGTACGTGAGCACCGGCAGCAGCGCCGAGCGGCTCTGCATCAGGTGCTCCATCTCAAACGCCTGCCAGCGAGCACAGTCTTCGCTGTGCGCGTCCGCTAACGTGTCCTGATTCGCGTCGAGCAGACGGCCATGCGGACCATCGAGCGTGTAGCTGCGCATCGCCTGTCGTACCGCGGCGTCCTGCACGAGACCCAGGAGCGTGCTGAGGGTTCGCTGTGGCCGCGGCATCGACGCCAGATTGCTGAGTGCCGCCCAAAGTTCCTGTTTGGTCGCCGGCGTGACTTCGGCCCTTTCTCGGTGCAGCAGATCCAGCACCCAATCCTGCGCCCATCCCAACTCCGATTCGTCGTCGATGGCCGCGAGGGGCTGAAAGCAAATCTCTTCACCCTCTCCGCCGAGATCGTTGAAGTCACCGCCCATCGCCAGCGTCATCGCGCGGCAGCTTGCGCCTTTGTCGAAGATGTAGACGCGGGCGCGGGGATACCGCAGCCATTGGCAGGCCAGGAGATTCAGGAGCGTCGATTTCCCCGCACCGGTTGGGCCAGCGACGATTGTGTGGCCGACATCGCCTTGGTGCAGGGACAAGCGGAACGGCGTTGAGCCCTTCGTGCAGGTCACCAGCAGCGGCGGACCGTCGAGGTGCGCGCACCGCGCCGGGCCGGACCAGACGGCGCTGAGCGGCACAAGATCGCAGACGTTCAGCGAGGAGATTAGCGGCCGACGGACGTTCGCGTAAGCATGGCCCGGCAAACTGCCCAGCCACGCCTGCACCGCGTTAAAGTCCTCGATCTCGGAAACCAGGCCGACGCCATCCACGACTTGCTGGACGGCCCGTGCCTTCTCGGTGGCCGTTGATTCATCCTCATCCCACACCGTCACCGTGAGCGTGAAGTCGCCGAACGAGCAGTGGTCGCCGCCAAGCTCCTGCAAGGCGTCATCCACATCCTGTGCCTTGTTCAGACTATCCGAATCTTCCAGCTTGCTTTCCTGCTTGGTGATCGCCTCCTTGAGCAGCGTCATCATCCCCTTGCGCTTGGCGAACCACTGCCGGCGCAGTTTGTTCATGTGTGCCGTGGCATTGGCCTTGTCCATCGGCATGAACCGGCCCACCCAGCGATATTCGATCGGCAGCTCATTGAGCCGGTCCAGCAGGCAGGGGAGTGTGCGGTTCACATAGGCGCGGACCGAAACCGTCTTGAGGAACAAACGACCGAGCCGCGGCGACAGCCCGCCGATCAGTGGACGGTCGGTGATCATTTCGTCGAGGTAGAATGGCACATCCGGCACGGCGACATTCAGCCGCCGGTCGGAAATACACGAGTGCAGGTAGGTCAGCGTTTCGGCGTCGTCTAATTCTTGGACCTCCGGCATGAACGACGCCATCAGGTTCGTGATTTGATCCACTTGCCCCAGAAAACGATCGTAGTGGGCCTGATAGGAAACCCGCTTGCCAGTACCGTTGCCGGGGCGTTCGATGAACAGGTCGCCCAGGCGAGCCATCCCTTCGGCCGGCGGAAGATAAGTGAAGGTGATGAAGCACTGGCTTTCAAAGTGCAGGGCTTCGGCCGTGAACGCATCGCGACGCTCCTCGTCGATCAGCCGGGCGACGGGATTGGGAAATTCCCCGACTGGATAGACGTGCGCCGAATGTCTCGACGCCTCCACGTGCACACACCAATTTGATCCGAGCCGGCGAAGCACGTTGTTCATCCGCGCTCGCGCCGCGATCAGCTCGTAGGAGGTGGAACTATCCAGGTCGGGGCCACGGAAGCGGACGGTCTTCTGCAAGCCGCCGTCCTTGTTGACGACCACGCCCGGACCAATCAGTGCCGCCCAAGGCAGATGGTCGGCCAGGCGCTCAGATCGTCTGCGATATTCGCCGAGGTTCCACATGGCCCAAATCCCTTCTCAAGATTCCAAGTAAGTCGGCTGGCGAAGATGGCGGCGGAAAATGTCGAACCAGTGCGGATCGCGCTTGGTCATCAACACCGCCGCCGCGTGCAATGCCGCTCCCGCGGGAAACCCAAGCCACCAGAGGTGCAGCCCCATGCCAACGACCAAGGCGAGCGTGCCGTTGAGGATGGCAAACGTCCGCGGCGCGCCGCCCATCAAAACCGGTTGCGTGAGCGCGACGTGCAGCGGCACTTCGTAGCCGTCGATGTCTTCCGGTCGTGTCATGGCCTTACCATCCCGCGCCGCCGTCGAAGCCGAAGAACGCCACGCCGAAGCTGGTCGCTGTCACCGCGATGGAGACGCCCAGCAATAGGCCTAGGATGCGCCGCAGTCCGCCGCCTTCGCTGAACGCGAAGCCGAACCCCAGGACCACGATCGCCAGGATGCACAGGGCCTTGGCCACCGGCCCGGTGAAGCTGGTCAGGATTTGATTCAGCGGGCCCTCCCAGGGCAGGGGCGCGCCGCCGCCGCCGACGCCAGCCGCGCGGGCCACGCCGCCCCAACCACTTACCAGAAGCCAGCCCGCCACTGCCGGAAGCGACACAGATCGAATGCGAGACATAAGCCGTACTCCTTTGCGAATGACGCCTGTCGGACCATCACGAGGAATAGACAGTTATTAACTTTATTAACCTCTATAATGGACGCGAGCGCGAGCGTCAAGAAAAATCTGGAAGGAATTTTTCAGGACGGAGAATGAGGCGGGGACGGCGCTGCCCTAGCGCGCGAGAGCGGCGATCCGCCGTCGTAGAACTGCGCTTGCGGCTACCGAGCTTTGCTGATTGTGGGCTTGCCGATCGACCAGCGGGCGATGAATCAATCCTCGCCGCTGGTCACGCCGAATCGGTCACGATGGCGCTCGGAGATGGCGGTACGGACGCCTTGCTTGGCTTCGAGCCAGTGCAGGATCAGCGCCTCAAGGACGAGCTTAGGGTTGGACAGATGACGGGCGCAGTCGTCCTCAAACTGCCGGAAGAGCTGCTTGTTAAAGCGGTAGGTCCGTTGCTCCGCCTCAAGCTCGGGGGATTTTCGTGGACGTGCCATGTGCGTGTTTCCTTCCTGTCCCTGCAACTCTAGGAATCTATTGGCCCTTATCAAGTCGATAACGTTGGTAAAGTTATAAAAGACTACTTGATCGGCTAAAGGGATCGGAAATGTGCGAGCGCCGTAGGGGGTGGCGAAAAAAGAATTTGCTGGCAAATTCGTTGTTGACATTATTAACTTTGATAATTATGGTCAAGAGACGCAAGCAAGCCGGCTGTGCGGCGACCGGCACCGACCCTCTAGCCGAAGGAAGTTGAACCCATGAGCAGACAATTGTCGTGGCCCGAACCTCCGGGCTTGGTCCCGATGAAAGGGGAAACCGCGCACGGTAAATACATCTCGCTCAAGACCTTGTCGGATCGTTGGGCGTGTGACCGAACCACCGTGCGCCGGAACTTGGAAGCCGCCGGCGTCAAGGCGTTCTGCCTCGGGCACGGGAAGCACGGCATCGTGCGCTACTTGCTCAAAGACGTCGAGGATTACGAAAGGAGGTGCCGCGAACCTTAAGAACCGTTTCTGTCTGAGTAAGGGAAAGCGCAGACCCCGCCAAGCAGCGGGGTCTGCGCGTTGTTGAGGTGAACTTTATCGAACCGTCAGACTGCTACACCTAGCAGTTGGCAAGCAGCGTGCAATCGCCGTGATAGTCGATCGGCTGAGCGCTGCGTCGTGAAGGAGCTGCTTCAAAAAAGCAGCGACGGACGTTCGGCGACCTGCGAGACGGCGCTGAAATCTTTTGTACGTTTTGGCGACCCCGGTTGACAGCGGGCGGTTCGTGCCTAATTTCACGAGCCGCGTGCGATTTCGCCCCCTGTGCATTTTCATCCTGCTGTATCAGGCGTTGTTCCTCAACGTCGTGGTGCCCGGCCACACGCGCGGGATGATCACGCTGAGCGGCAAGTCCTCGGCCGACGAGCAGCCAAGTGCCGGCTGTTCCTGTTGCTGCGAGAAGCCGCGATCTCCTGGCCAGAAGAAGGAACCGACCTCGAAAGACAGGGCCAATTGCGCGATCTGCCATCTGGCGGCCCGATTCACGCCGCCGCCGGTGTTCTCGTTTTCGGTTTCTGAGAGCGGCCTGCTGGCTGTTCTGCCCATTCCACCGCCGAGCATCTTCGAACCCGCTACGTTGATTCCCACCTATTACGCCTGCGGCCCGCCGGCGTCCTACTGATCCTTTCCGTCGTTGCCTCTTCGTCCGAACACGTCGTCTCTCTGGCCGGCCCTGCGCCGATCCGCGTGATGACTTGCTCTGGCCCTGAGGAAACCTCTGACCATGTTACATGTTAGCTGCAACGGGCGTGCGCGCCCGTAAGGCATCACCGTGAGAACATATCGTTCGCACGGACGGGGAAGATGCACCGGTAAACGGAGTGCGTTCACCCTCGTCGAACTACTGGTCGTCGTCGGCCTGATCGCAGTGCTGATCGGCCTGTTGCTTCCCGCACTGTCCAAGGCGCGGCAGGCGGCGTTGCGGACGCAGTGCTTGTCGAACATGCGCAGTCTCGCGCTGGCGCAGACGATGTATGCGGCGGAAAACCACAATTACCTCGTCGAGGCCAGTTCGGGCGCAGCTTCCCAGGGCTCCTGGGTGACGCAACTGCAACCTTATTCGGCTCAGCCCTTGGTGCGACGATGCCCGGCGGATCAGAGTCCGTATTTCGATTCGCCTTTGGTTCTGGCGGGCACGCCGATCCTTCGCACGTGCAGCTACGCGATCAACAACTATGTGTCACCGACCCATTTTCCGACGGGCATGAACCCGTACATCAAGATCACGCAGGTGCCCCATTCGTCTCGGGTCATCCAGTTCGCGGAACTGGTCGAAGCCGGGAACAACGCCGTCGGGGATCATATTCATGTGGATGGGTTCTGGGCAGTCTCGCTTACGACACGACTCAACAAGATCAAGGCGGAGATGTCGGTCGGCCGGCACGACGGAAAGAGCAATAGCTGGGACGCGGTACTGAATTACGCGTTCCTCGATGGCCATGCCGAGGCGTTGCGGTTGAGGGACGCGTACACCGATTTGAACAACAACCAGTTCGATCCTTTATCAACACATTAAGGAACTTAAACATGCGACGTGCATTCATCATCGCCATGGGATGTCTCATGGCTGCACCTGCGATTTCCCGGGCGCACTTTGGGCAGCGCGTGTGGGTCGATGTGGGTGCGACCAACCAGATTCAGACCTACATTGGTCCACCTGGCGACGGGCCTCCGCTCAGCGCCGGACAATTCTCGTTAGGCCGCGTCTTCGCCCGTGACATGGGCGACAACGCCGACATCAACTACACGGCCCTGCTCAAGCCCTATCCTACGTACGGTTCGCCGTCACTCATCCCGTCCGACGGCGACGTGGATGACGATGGACTCAGCTATGCCACGGACTTTCCCGGCTATGAGCTGAAACCGTTTTCATCATTCGCTTCGTCCGCCACGTTCAATCTGAGCATCGTCGGTCAGCCGCTCTACTACGAGAAGGCGACACTCACCTCGCCAGCCCAATTCCTGCCGGTGTCCACGGCGTTCGCCGGGAAGATACTCCCGTATTTCACGGTCGGCGCAACAGTCAGGGACCCGATTACCGGGATCAACTATTTCCAAGAGGGACGCAGCCCCACGGACGGCTCGGTGGTCTTCGCCTGCCCGGCGTTCAGCGTCGGCGGACATGGTCACCCGGACGTCTCGTTGTTTCCGAACGTCGATGACCCCGGTAGCGCTCTCGATATCACCGACTATCAGGGCGTGTACGCGCTCGGACTTAGGCTCGACGCGCCCGGCCTGCTCTCATCGCAGACCTTTTACGAGGTGCTCGGCAACGAAGCATCACAGTCGGAAATTCTGGATGCCGCCCGGCTCGCCAATGACACCTTCGCCGCAGTTCCTGAACCCGGTTCGGTCGGACTTCTCCTTGCCGGCTCGTGCCTGCTGATGCGACGCCGGCCCCGTAACAAGTGACTTTTTCCAACTCTTACCTCAAAGGAATCTTTCAATGAACACCAAGACCATTCATCGTCACGCACTTTCCGTCACCGTCTTCATCGGCGGTCTCTTCCCCGTCATCGCATCGGCACACGGCCCGGTCATCGCCTTATCGAATGACAACGGCACGATCACGACGCATCAACTCGATTACACGGATAGGGTCTATCCGGTGGACACCAGCCAGAAGTATTACCCGATCGGCGACGCTTCGCGCGTGTTTCCCCTTCAGTTCAATCCGAACACGACATTCGACAACTCGCCGAACCCCGGCAGCAGTCCCACTAACCCGTACGTGGTTCCTCTGTTATTCAACAGCAACAACACCGCGGGCAATCCGACGAGTTCCGGTTGGTACGGACAGCTTGAAACCAACGACGGCAATGGAACGTCCACGCTTCGAACCGGCCCGGGCCTCGGTTACAGCCTGGGCGGGTTCGCCGCGACGACGCAATTCAAACCCGTGTTTTCCGACGTCGCGCAGGTCTGGAACAATACCACGCAGTCTTTTCAGGCCACCCCGAACGGCGAGCGTATCCGAATCACTTCCACCAACATCTCCAACGCCTTTGCCTACACCTACACCTCACCGACCGGGACGCCGGGCAACCCGTCGGGCACGGGTGATTTGGTCGGCAGCAACACCGCCAGCATTCTGACCAGCGCCGTCGGCACGAGTCCAGGAAATCACAAGCAATACGCGTGGAGCTTGGTGGATAGCCTCGGCAATTCCGACACGACCGCCGGTGCCAACATCGCTGACGGCATCTACCTGGCGTCCCTGGATATCACGGCGATCGACACGACACCGGGTGTTACGCTGCCGGCTGACTCCCTGCCTTTTTATATCCTCTTTGAGAAGAACGCGAACGGCTTGATTACGTCGGCGCAGGAACAGGCGGCGGCGAATTATCTGGTGGCGTCCGTCCCGGAACCCACCTCGCTCGGTTTGCTTGCCGTCGGCACCCTGAGCTTGCTCTCTCGCCGTCGCCGCACGCACGCGTAAATCTCGTCTGGTCGAATCAGGCGGTCCGCCCCGAGCGGCGGGCCGTCCTGATCCGATCGTATGTCGTGTTGTTTTCTGCTTGCAATGAGAATCCGTGAAGGACAAGTTCGTTCGGCCACTGACGAAACCCCATTCGTTGGATGTGCTCGTCGATATCTTGAACGGCATTATGCCGAGAAAGTGTCGCTGGTCGATCTTGCCCGGCTCTGCGGCACCAGCGCCGGCCATTTGAATCATGTCTTTTCTCAGGAAGTCGGACAACCGCCGCGAGCGTTTCAGAATGCAGTGCGCGTAAGGAAGGCGGCGCAACTTTTGTTGCGGGGTCTTCCGGTCAAACAGGTTGCCACCGAAGTCGGCTTCCACGATCAATCGCACTTTGCGCGACATTTCAAGCGCGTCATGGGTCTGCCCCCGGCCCTGTATATCGAACGGACTCGGACGACCAAGCGCTCGGAGGATTAACGATGCGAAGTAAACTGTTTCCTGCCGCCATCGGCCTGATCGCCGCCATGTGGATCGGCATGTTCGCCTTGGTGAAGTGGATGCAGCTTCGCGACGGAACCGGCCTATCCGCCGAGGTGGTGGCGGATCGGCTGCCGCGTTCGCCGACGGGAACGGTGCTTCCGATCCTGTGGGACGTTCCGGCGTTCTCGTACCTCGACCAGAATCGTCACGCCGTCACCAATCAAGATCTCCGTGGGCAGGTCTGGATCTCGGACTTTTTCTTCACGAGTTGCACGTCCATCTGCCCCATGATGACCGCGAAGATGGCGCAACTTCAAAAGACGATTACGAACTCGAAGGTTCAGTTTGTGTCCTTCTCGGTCGATCCCGATCACGATACGCCGGAGATGCTAAAGGCGTACGCGAACATGTGGCGCGCCGATGAGTTGCGTTGGCATTTTCTGAGCACAGACAGGGTCGGGCTCGCTGAGACCGCGGCAGGAATGAAGACGTTTGTGCAGCCCCCGGACAAGGAAACCCCGATTCAGCACAGCGGCATTTTCATTCTTGCGGACGGCGACGGGAAAGTACGTGGCGTCTACGACAGCAGTGACTCGATAGCCTTGCAACGGCTCGCTTTCGACGCCATGGCACTCGCCGGCACGCCGCCCGCGACGATGCCCGCGATTGCTGCCGCGTGGGGCATGCCGACAGGGAGCCGCGCCACGCACAGTCCCGGTGAAGCACTCTACCTGTCGCGCGGCTGCGTGGCGTGTCACGCGCAGCAAAAGGTCGCTCCACCGTTACAAGGCCGTTTTGGCCAAAAGATTCGCCTGGAAGATGGCAGTTCCATCATTGCCGACGAAGGATATCTGCGTGAATCAATCCTCGATCCGAACGCCAAGATCGTCGCGGGCTATCCTCATCTGATGCCGAGCTACCGAGGCCAACTGACGGACGAGGAGGTCGGGCAGCTTGTGGAATACCTCAAATCGATCGGCGGTCCATCAGGCCGTGAATTGCTCGTCGCGGCCAGTCAGCCGGCAGCGTCTCGAAGCGCCGTCGATCCGGTCTGCAAGATGGAGGTAAACGCGAGCGACCATACACTTCATGCGAGTTACGACGGCAAGACCTACCTTTTCTGCAGCACGACCTGCCGGGATCAGTTTTTGAAGAACCCATCCAGATTCGCCGGCTCGCCTTCCACATCGCAGCCTAACGTGACGCAGCCCTGAAACGCTCAGCTTCCTCAGCTTAATCGTCCCCTCTTCGCATAGTTGCCTCTTATCCACCTATTGGGAAACACAAGCGTTGTTGATGTCAAGTTACCTGCGTCCATCCGCGCGCGACATTCCATTTGCGTGCGAATGGCTGTCGTCCGCCGACGGCAAGCAAAGGCGACTCAACGAACCGGTTGATTTCCGCGACGACTTCGGGCAGGTCCGGTAGCTTCTGCTCCGGCTGGCGACGACGGAATGCGGCCCACTGCGTTTGCTTCACCTGGTCAGTTGCAAAAGCCGCACCCAAGCCGACGGGTAGCGCGGGCGGCAACGGCGTGCCGCGGCGCTCGAACGTCGCCGCGATTGCTTCGATCAACACCGGGCCGTCAAACTCGAAACGGTCGGCCAGATAGCGCAGGTCGTAGTAGTCCTTGAACCGCGTGTTGAGCATCCCGAGCTTGGCGACGGCCTCCAGCTTTTCAGCCACGACGGTTTCGCGCGGATAGACGCGCAAGTGCGGCGCCGCCTGGTTTGGCAACAACGTCGGATAGTTCGATTCCGGCGAAGCGGGCGTGATGGCGTCACCAAACCCGACATCCGCCTGCACGCGGATGACCGCGCCGCCGAGAGAGGCGGTGAAGCGGACCCGGACCCCGCCGTACTCGTCGGTCGTGCGGATTTCCTCGGCTTGAACCGTGTTCGCCGCAAAGGTGATCCCGTCATCTTCGACGGCTGTCTCGCAGAGTTCACGAAACACGCCGGCAATCCGATCGGGTGAGCGATCGCCAAAACCCAACAGGTCCACGTCCTGAGTCGGGCGATGCGGCGACCCTTCCCAAATCGTAAAGAGCATCGCCCCTTTGAGCACGAAGTTCTCGCGATGACGAGAGCGACTCAGCCGGTACAGCAGCCGTTCGATGGCGTAACGGATCAGCAATTGGTTGTAGTCCACGCCCGACGCCTTCGACAGGGTCAAAAGACGCTGGCGAACCGAAGCGGCGACGTTGCGTGGCGGATTCTTCATGCCGGTCGTTGGTCTCGTCTGTTCAAGTGTGGGCGACAGTGTCGAGGTAGGGCCGCATGACGTTGGTGACCCGACAGACTTTGGCAAACTGCCAGAGCTGGTCCGCGGTCGCCGCGCGTTTCCCCCAAGCGTCGCGGAGCGATTCGATGGCAACATCGATGCCGATCTTGTTGCGGTACTTGAAGCAGTCGGCGACGGTCTTGGCGGGCGAATAGATCTTCACGTCCACACCGTCGATGCGATGGTGCTCCACGCCTTCACCGAATGCCGGTCCTGAGAATCGCGCGATGCGCACCGGCGGATGATCGATTCGCGGCTTCCGGCTCGCCGGCGTGATCGCGAGCCAGACTTCCCACGGGTTCTGCGTCGTCAGCCCGTGAAAGCGAAGCGCCGACAGGAGACAGACCACTCCGGACGGCACCCGCGCGCAGACTTCGGCCAGCGATCGGTGCTCGCTGGCGGCCGCATCGGCGAGTGCATAGAGGCCACGGCCAGATCGCAGCAGCACGCCTTCCGCGACCAGTCGGGTCAGGTGTCGCCGGGGAATACCAAGCGGCCGCAGGTCGCGGGCGCGAAGAAGCCCTTTGCGCCGGGCGAGCTTAACGATTTGCTGCTCCGCCCTGACACCGTTCTGTGACTTGGTTAGCGTGGCCGTTCGCATAGCTGTACCATCCGTCTGTAATTATCGACATTTACAGGCACATTGTACAGAGAATCCCCGGAGTTGAAGCGGGCAGATTCCGACGTGGACCTGCCCGCTTTTCCTTTGAGCATTCCTGAACCAAGACGATCGCGCCACCAACCTCGTATCAAGCGGCGAAATTCACGTCGCCGACGAACTGGTCGGGAATCAGCGCCGCATAGTGTCGGCGGCAAATCTCCGGCGAGTTGCCCATCATCGCGCTGATTTTGTACAAGCTCACGCCGCGCTGGGCCAACATCGAGCCGAACGTGTGACGGAAGTCCAGGCACGTCCACGGCAGCTTTGCCTTCACGTTTTCGTCGGCGAGCTTGTGGCTGAAATTGTCCGGGTCCCAGCGCGCCCCTTCGGGACTTGGCAGCAGCCACGGCCCCGGTCCGGGAGACTTGAACTTGTCCAACACGGCCGCCAGCGCGGTGCCGATCGGCACGGCGCGGTTACGGCCCGTCTTGGGCTGCCAGAAGTGGTCGTCAATCCTCTTGGCTCGGATGCGAAGCAGCCCCGTTTTGCGATCGACATCGTCGCGCGTCAGCCACAACGCTTCCTCGCGGCGTAGGCCGGCGTAGATCAGCACCGCGACGGCGGCATGGAGGACCGGCTCATCCTTGATGGCCTCCAACTGTGCCTTAATCTGCTCGGGGTTAAGGAAGCGAATGTCATGCGCTGGAAGCTTACGGGGGCGCACGCCGTCGATTGGATTCTTGAGGCGCGGGTCGGGGTACACCAAGCCGTGATGCTCGATGGCGTACCGGAACAGACGGTAGAGGATTTCACGGTCAGCATTGAGCGTCTTGGGGCCGACGCTTGCCGCGCGCTGGTCCAAGTAGCGGTTGATGAGGGGCGGGCTGATCTGCTCGGCGTATTCCGCCATCACGCGCGGCGCCTCCGCGCCGGCCTCGTCGCGCGGCTTCCCCTGAACTTCCCCTGTCAGATTGTCTTTGGTCGCCGTCGGTTCCAGCGCGGACGTCAGCGGTCCAAAAATGACCCGCAGACGGGACAGGTCGTTCTTGACCGACTTCACGCGGTGATTGGCCTTGAGGTGCGCGGCGAAGTCCTCTAGCAGTTTCGGCATCGGCGTCTTGGTCGCCGTAGCCAACTGGCCGGTGGCATTCTCGTATTCGATCTTCTTCAGGAACTTTTCCGCGATCTTGACGTTGCTGGACTTGGTGGCGATATCCTTCGCTTTTCCGTTGACATAGACGCGGACGTAGAACTTATCGCCCCGTTTGAGCAAGCTGGCCATGGACGAAACCTCCTCAGGCGCGAGGGCCTGAAAACAAAGCCGCACGAATGCCGGCTCTGCATGAAGGGCACATCCACAGGGGAAGTTTAGGGGAAGCCAGGGAAAACCGGCCCCATAAAAGACTTCAGGCAGAGCCACAAGTTGTTGGCTCTGCCTGAGTAAGGGAAGTAGCGGGGGGAGGATTCGAACCTCCGACCTCCGGGTTATGAGCCCGACGAGCTACCAGGCTGCTCTACCCCGCGATTGTGCCTTCATCATAGTGCGATCCGGCCGGGAGTCAAGGCGACGGGTGGCGTCGCGTGCAGGTCTTTCGCAGCAGGCCGGGCTAACGTCCGGTGCGCGGGCCCTCGCGGATGACCGTGCGGAGCTCGTCGGCAAGCGAGCGCTCCAGCGCCTCGTCGCGGCCGATCGCGTACCAGTAGTTGTCCTGCAGGCCCTGGCCTTCGTCGGTCAACTGGTTGCCTTGAACGGCGACGCCCGTCAAAGCCAAGCTGAGGCGGACCGGGGCCGTCACGCGGCGCTCCAGAAACGACTGACGTTCCACGACCACCTTCGGCACGAGTTCGAACGTGCCACCGGCGGCGGGGGTGATGTCGAACCGGACGGTTCGGCGGACGGTCTGCAGCGTGCTCTGCACCCGGGACTCGGTCGTCACCACGTCCTGCCGCCACGGCTCGAAGAACTGGGCGGACACGAGCGGGTCCGTCTCGATTGTGCCGCCACGGTAGTCGGACCGGGCGACGGTGAAGCCGCGGTCGGTCATCACCTGCCGGGCGGCGGCCCAGATCGTCGGGTAGCTCGGCCACTGGACGCTCGCGACGCCAGGCATCGCGAAGTAGTGGTCGTTCCTCGCGAGCGAGGGGTCGGCGGGCGTGACGCGGGCGCGCCGCGACGGGTCGGGGCCGCGCGTGACGCAGCCGACGAGCAGCGCGAGCGGGAGGATGACGAACGGGCGGCGGCGCATCGGTTCGCGGTCGTTCAGGTGGTGGTTTAGTGTGAAGGTGGCGCGGGCGTCCCGCCCGTGTCGGAAGCACCAAACACGGGCGGGACGCCCGTGCCACGGTGATAGCGAGCCACTACCGTCGCTCACGGCGCGGCCATGAGGGCGGGGGCGTCGGAGGCGGTCGGGTTCGTCGACCACTGCTCGCCGACCGTGTGAATGACCACGCCGTTCAGCGTCCCCGGCGTGCCCATGCTCGATCCGGCGACGAGCACGATCCGGTCGCCGGGCTCGGCGTACTTGTGCGACCGCACCATCGCGTCGACGTCCGCCACCAGTGCCGACAGTTCGCTCGGCGGGCTCATCTCCTGCGGGACGACGCCGAAGTGCAGCGCCATCCGACGCAGCGCCCGGTGGTCGCTCGACAGCGCCACGATCGGCACGGGGAAGCGGGTCTTGGAGAAGATGCGGGCGGTGGCGCCGGTCTGGCTCCAGATGACGACGAGCTTGACCTTCAGGTCCTGCACGATCTGCCACACGCCCTTGGCGACGGCGCCGGACAGGTGCATGTTCTTCAGCCGCAGGGCCGGCTCGCGGAAGCCGCCGGTCTGGATCAGGTACCTCTCGGTCGTGTCCGCGACGTGGCTCATCGTGTGGACCGCGCCGATCGGGAACTTCCCGACGCTCGTCTCGCCGCTGAGCATGACGGCGTCCGTCCCGTCGAAGATCGCGTTGGCAACGTCGCTGACCTCGGCCCGCGTCGGGCTCGCCTGCTCGATCATGCTCTGCAGCATCTGCGTCGCGACGATGACCGGCTTGGCGGCGGCCTGGCAGCGGCGGATCAGCTCCTTCTGCAGGATCGGTACCTCGGCGACGTCCATCTCCACGCCCAAATCACCGCGGGCGACCATCAGCCCGTCGCTGGCGTCGAGGATCCCGTCGAGCGCCTTGATCGCCTCGGCCTTCTCGATCTTGGCGATCAGGTGGATGTCGCTGACGCGGTTGCGCAAGTGCTCGCGGAGCAGCAGCAGGTCTTCGGGCTTGCGGACGAAGCTGAGCGCGAGGTAGTCCAGGTCGTTGTCGACGGCCCAGTTGGCGCACTCCCAGTCGTAGTCGGTGATGCTGGGGACGTTGACGACCGTATTGGGCAGGTTGACGCCCTTGCGGCTCTTCAGGACCCCGCCGACGGTCGTCTGGCAGCGCAGCTCGTTGAAGTTCTTGTCGGTGCAGACGAAGCGGAGCAGGCCGTCCTCGATCAGCAGGCGGTCGCCGATCTGGACGTCGTCCACCAGGTGCTTGTAGATCGAGCTGACCCGGCAGGTGCCGTCGACGCGGTTGCCGAGGGTGTCGGCGCGCTGGATGACCAGCTCGTCACCGACCGCGATCGGGACGCCGCCGGTGCCGTCGACGTCGGCGACCTGGCCGAGGCGGATCTTGGGGCCGCACAGGTCGCCGAGGACGGCGATCGGGTGGTCGAACCGGGCGGCGGCCTCGCGGATGTTGCGGAGCTGGAGCAGGTGGGCGTCGAGCGACCCGTGCGAGAAGTTCAGCCGGCAGACGTCGACGCCCGCCTCGAACAGCCGGTAGAGCGCATCGACGTCCCCGCACGCCGGACCCATCGTTGCGATGATCTTCGTGCGAATCATATGGCGGGGGCCGATGATACTGGCAGTGGGCCCGCGCGACCACCGCGCCCCGTTCGAGTCGGCGAGCTTGCTCGACGTCCCCGGCGCCGCGACCCCGTGCCCGCGACGACGAGCGGGCGCGCCGGCTGCACCGGGACTTCGAGATCATTCACTTCTTCGGCGGCGCCGGCGGCGGGCCTACGGGGGCGGTCGTCGCGTTCTGGTAGATCATCCCGATGACCATCGGGACCATGACCGCCATCGGCACGAGGAACGGCGCGACCTCGATCTTGCGGCTGACCTGGGGCGCGACGTCGTTGATCTTGAAGATCAGCCCGAGCACGCCCAGGATCAGCATGACCGCGCCCTGCAGGCTCGTGTAGACCATCACGCTGCCGCGGAAGACGATGAAGCTGAGCAGGCCGAACAGGATCAGGCCCATGCCGGCGCCGCTCCAGGCGAAGTCGGGGTCGAGCTTGAACGTCGTCCAGAGCGTCGCGCCGAGGACCGCGCCGAACAGCCCGCCCATGACGGCGACCGCGTACTGCATCGTCGGCCAGGCGACGACGCCGCAGACGAACCCGCCGACGACCGCGCACGGCACGCCCGCCTCGGCGTTGCGGCCGAGGATCCACCCGAGGTAAGCGCCGAGTACGGCCGCGTTCAGCGTGACCAGCCACTTGAAGATCTGGTATCCCCAGAGCAGGTAGACGACGCCGGCCATGACCAGGATCGTGGCGAAGCCGACGTTCATCTCCTCGCACCCTTGCATCAGGTCCCCGTTCTGCGGCCAGTGCGGGGCGGCGGTGGTGGCGGTGGTCGTGTTGGCCATGACAGGAGCCTCGGTGGCGG
>CADDYU010000010.1 GCA_902810705.1 Methylococcaceae bacterium | reverse complement strand
CCCCCTTAGCGCCCCTGTCGCCACCCCGCTTCGGGGTTGTACTCGTCCGATCCTGCCTATCGCGCTTGCTTTCGGACTCAGCTTGTGCGTTTTCGCCGTCCCGCGGTTCCGCTTTCTGAATTTCGCGACCATCGCCGTACCTATCAGCACCGGCAAACACCAACTCCACGGCTAGTAGCGACATGACAAACAGAGCCGTGAAAAAAGTCGCTGACCTATGGCGCACGTAGCATTCCTCCTGTTACAGAGCGCTTAAGCTTCAGAGCATTTTCCTATGGGGCATCAGCCGATCTCTGGCAGACAAACAGCAGGCTTTGGCCTACTTTTTTCTCGTCCCCCTTGACCTTGGGCAGGTGGGCCAGTGATGCAACTTGCTGCAGCCCCGAATTGGCCAGTTCGCGCCAGATACAAAAGTCATACGGTCGAGTAGCCGAAAGGCGGGATCACGCCGCGATCCCTTCGACATGCTCTGATAAACCGCCTGTTGCGCTTATGAATTCGATTTGGTTTTTCTCTGAAACGTTCCCCGGAGGAATCGATCTTCTGGCCTAAGGCCATGGACAACGTTAATTCAAACCACCTTGACCCATGCGGTTGACCAGGAATACGGCATGCGTTCGATTAATAGCCTTGAGCTTACGCATGATTTGACGCACGTGAACCTTGACCGTACTTTCCTGCATTCGAAGCTCATAGGCGATGACTTTGTTGGACTTGCCCTGCCTCAGCAATTCGAACACTTCAGTTTGGCGGGGTGTAAATTCACACGCAAGCTCCCTATTCTCGGGAACTGGCATGAAGGTCCCACCGGCACTCTCCTCAGGATTAGCCAACACGCTAGGCGGAATGAAAGTGCCGCCTGCGAGAACCAGGCGTATTACCTGTATCACCATTGGTGACGGAAGTGCCGACGGAATATATCCACGTACCCCGTTGCGCAAAGCACCAAGAATATGCTTGGGGTTCAAACAATCCGATAAGACAACGATGGGCACGCCAGGGAATTCATTCCGTAGTCGTGTATAGTCCACTCGCGCTTCCTCGTCGAAAGGGCACAAGGCGCCTCGATTAAGGACAATTAGCGCCGCTTTGCCCTCCCTCAAAGGCGCCAATAAAAACTCCTCGAAACTCGCGACAGGCCATACCGTGAGATCTTCCGAGCGGCGCTTGGCGGAGGAATCACCGGATAGCAGGTGTGAGATTAATGCCCGCGTTCGTGGCTGCGGATCGATGAGGACGATACCGGTTCCATGACTCTCGGCCCGGTATGCCCCGGGAGTTTTAAATACGCCACCAACGGAATAGCCAGAAGCTCCCTCACAGCGCTTTTCTTGGGTGCTATCTGCCTTGCCTACATATGTAAAGCATTCGTCGCCCCTAATGCCGGAAGTCATATCTTTACCTCCCGTGATATACCTCGGTGATGGTCTGGACTGACCACTATGGTGATCTGGGTTAAGCAGACAGAAAAAATATTGGTTTTTATCATTCTAGAATGACAGACGAGAGACTGCCGTGTGAAAGTAGGAATCAGGCTCGGTTCTCCACATGCTGCCGAAGAAGCAGTCACGATTTAAAGAAACTTAATAATGAAAGATCTCTGCATTTTCATCCCATGAATAACTGATATTTCACAGTTAATGTCCAATCTCGTAAATTCTTGACCTATGGACTATTTTTTACATTTACATTTAATTTATAGCTATCTGGTCCTTGATCGCCATACCTTGAAATATTTTCATGTCCTGCAGATTTTGCCAAATTTGGGGCATAAAATATAACATTTTAGATACAGACCTTACTCGACAAGGTATCCCACCAAAGATTTAGCTTCAAATTCTTATAACAAGTTCCCGCATTAGAATGCATACGGAAACATACGGATTACCAGTTATGTTACGAACACATCTTGCCCCCTTGGGACATTAAAATCTTAGCGCTTTTATGGCCTTGCTAGTTTTTATTAGCAAAGCACATGCCACTATCAAGAACCGAACGGAAAAGCACCAGATTCAACAGCGCGCGAAGAGTTTGAGTCGAGATGATATGAGAGCGAGGGGTGACTCTTATGAGGCCGGTGTAGAAACCGCGAGAAAAATTAGAGCAGGCTGAGGAGGTAATTGGCCTTGCTGGTGGCGATGCATCCTACCTTAAATTAAAGGGGCCATCTCTAAATGATTATGGATCGCGCTTCAGGCAACCTGAACGGCAACCATACTAATGTCGTCCTGGAATTCAGGCTTGCCTCGAAACACCCGCAGTTCATCCAACAATAACCGGAGCATGGCTTCGGGAGCATGCGAGCGATGAGCGTTGAAGGCGTCACATAAACGTGATAGGCCATAGAACTCCCCTCCCTCGTTCTGGGCTTCAATGGCGCCATCCGTGTACAGGAGCAAGCGATCTCCAGATTCGAGGGCCAATCCCTTTTCCTCGAAGACCACTCCGCGCCTGACCCCAAGAATCAAGCCATCAGCGTCTAATTGGACACAGCTGCTTGCATTTTGCCGTAGCAATAACGCCCGATTATGGCCAGCATTGGCATAGCGCAGCCGCCGGGTTTCCAGCTCATAACGCAGGTAGAACATGGTAATGAAGAACTCCGCCCCGCTTAAATCGCCATACAGGACCTCGTTGATAGTGGCCAGAATGTCGGCGGTGCTGGAAGGCTCATTTCGGTTCCGCCGGATTTCAGCCTTCAGGGTACTGCGCATTTCCGCCATGATGAGGGCGGCGCCGACGCTGTGGCCCGACACGTCGGCGATCACAATATCGACGTTGTCGTCATAGTCGAAAAAATCGAAATAATCGCCGCCGACGTGGGTCGCCGGCACGCAGATGCCCGCAATTTCGATCCCGCGGAGTTGCAAGGGCCTTTTCGGCAGCAGCGACAACTGAATCTGCTTGGCGATTTCTAGCTCATGGCGTTCCTCTTCCGCTCGCCGCCGCTCGCTCACGTCGGTTTGGATGCCGATATAGTGAGTCAAGACGCCCTCCTCATCATAAACGGGCGCCAGGAGCAATTCGTTCCAGAACGCCGTGCCATCCTTGCGGTAATTTCTGAGAATCACCTCACAGGGAGTGCCTTCCTCCAAGGCGCGGCGGATTTTTTCCCGAGCAACTTCGTCCGTCTCGGGCCCTTGGAGTATCCGCAAGCTTCTCCCCAGCAGTTCCTCCCGCGAATAGCCGGTGAGGCGGCAGAGGGCTGGATTAACGTAGATGTTCGGATAGCCTCGCTGCCGCGCATCGGCGATGGCGATGCCTACGCTGGCGGCTTCCATGGCCCGGTCACGCAGCCGCAAGGCATCCTCGAAGCACTTGCGGGCGGTAATGTCCTGATCCATGCCGCGCCACTTGAGCACCCGGCCCTCCGCATCGAACAGCGGTGCTCCGGTGGATTCGGTATAAACCTCGTTTCCGTTGCGGTGGCGGTAATGATTGACCAATTTACGGAAAGGCGCCGTAATGCGCTCGGCGGGGGTTTTGGACCAAAGCCGACGGTCCTCGTCCGTCATCAATTCCAAGTAGTGCTTGCCGACGATCTCTTCCGGAGAGTAGCCCAGAATGTCTCGAACCGCGGCGCTGCTATAGAGGTAACGGCCTGAGGCATCCTGCTCCCAAAGCCATTCACCGACCATTTCGGCCACCAGGCGGAATCGCTCCTCGCTTTCCTGCAGCGCGTCCCGATCATGTTTTTGCTGAGTGATATCTTGCTGCATGGCGAGAAAGCGGGTCACCTTGCCGGCGCTGTCGCGGATTGGCGTAAGGGTTTCCAAAGCCCAGTAAAGCTCGCCGCTTTTCTTCAGAGCCTGAATTTCGCCGTGCCACTCTTCACCCGCCTGCAGCTTTTCCCACACTCTGACATCGCCCTCGAGAGCACGGCTCGATTGAAATAGACGAGGATTCCGGCCGAGGACTTCCTCCGGATCGTAGCCGGTCAACCTGGAGAAACCCCGATTCACGTATTCGATGCGACCATCGAGATTGACGATCATGACACCTACAGGGCTCTGATCCAGAGCGCCGGACAGGAGCCGCAGCTTGTCCTCCGCCTGCTTGCGAGCCGTGAGATCATGAATGATGCCCACGAACTGCCGCCGGTTGCCTTGTTGGAGTTCACCGATCGAGAGATACATGGGAAAAACCGTCCCATCCTTGCGCAGGCCCATCACCTCCCGCCCGACGCCGATGATTTTTTTCACGTGGGTTCGCCGGTAATGATCGAGATATTGATCATGTCTTTCCCGATCCGGCGAAGGCATCAGCATCTTGACGTTTTGACCGATCGCCTGCTCCCGCGGGTACCCGAACAGGCGCTCCGCCGCCGGATTGAGCAATTGAATGATACCCGCCTCGTCTATGACGATGACGGCGTCCGTGATGGTATCCAGGATGGCTCCGAAGTTGGACTCCAAATCACAGACAGACTCGTCGGGTACGTACGGCATGGCGGGCTCAAGACGCAGCACGCCCAATCGCTGCCCTCCACAAAGCACGTGATCAATCCGGCAGCGTAAGGGGACAATGCTTCCGTCCGGACGGCGCCATCGAACAACCGTTCGTGAGTCGACCGAATCCGCGTGCGCTGGATTCCGCCAAGCGTCCGAGGACATGGTTTCGGGATGCAAGCCTAAATCCGCCAGCACCGGCCGGCCGAGTAAATCCGCCTCTCGACCGCCCAGCAAACGTTTTGCCGATGCATTGAGAGCTAATACATATCCCGCACCATCGAGAATGCACATCCCTTGCTCGCAGGCGTTCAAAACGGCCCGCGTCAGAGGATCAATTGCGGCCGAATGAGAATCCTTATTTCGGTTCATCGGTGATTACTAATCGGGGATATCGAGGGAAACATGGCCAGGGCCTTTCCTGAAAGGCATACCGGCCGATTCCTTTCAAGAAACCAAAATGCAAGCTCCTTGGCGGCGCCCATTTCGGGTTGGTGGATGAGGACAACATTCTCTACAAGGAGCCGCCGGGTCCACAGTAGCCATCCTTAAGTGCTCCTCACACCTTGCACTGACTCGAAGGGAGCTAGTCCCTTTGCAAAGGATTTTCACAATAAAAAATAGCCCTGTACTGGTCCTATCCGATGCGAATTCGGACTAAATCGCCCATTCCCGGGTTCCAGCGGAGCGCTCTCTGAGCTAAGCCGCAATGACGCGAAGACCAAGCCCCGGAAGCGTGCATTCTCCATTTGCTTAACAAAGCATTCGTGGGCGGCGATTATAAAAACTGCCGCAGAAGAATTTTCAAGGCTTGTCCGCTCCGGGTCGAATCGGCGAAATTAAGCTCATTGTGGTTTTATCTTTCAATATCTTCTTCCCATGTCCGTCCCAGCTGCCGAACGACTCGTTTGAAAGAATGGCCCATAGGTAGTCTCGGTGTACCAGTTTTCCCAAACAAAGGGCGGATTGGTGATGGGCTTGGTGGGCACGGGAAAGGAAAAGACATCGACGATGCCGGCCAATGTCCGGCCCAGGGCATGGGCGGTCCCCTTCACCGTGCCACCGGTAATGCCGAGCAGGACATTGGCCTGATTGGAGGTGCTGATGATATTCTTGGGCACTTCAAGCAAGCCCAATAGGATGTTGGAAAAGCCCGAACCGAGTTTCAGCCGCACCGCATCACCATAGCTGTCGTCCGCCCTGGCGTCAGATCCTATGCACAACAGCACGGATGCGGAAAAAATAATCGCTCCTATCCATTTCGACATGGACGCCCCGCTGGTGAATGTTGGTCTGGAGACAGGCCCGCAGAAAGCGGACACGCTATCACACGCCTCGCTCCACGGCGAACGTTGAACCTGCATCAAGCGTAGGCAATGGGCGATGGTTTTTCAAACGCGAGCCAGGGTCCAATACTCGCCCGAACGGGCAAAGCCGTTTACCAGGGCAGCTCTTCTCCCTTGAAGTTCAGAAAACGGCCCGAGTGCTGAGGTCCATAGGCCTCGATGACGCGCCGCATGCCGGCGATGCTCTCCGCAGGCAACGTCGGCGCGCTCGATCCGCCCATGTCGGTCCGAACCCAACCGGGGTGGAGCAGCAATACCCCTACGCCCCGGCCTCGAAGATCGATGGACAGGCTTTTCATGGCCGCGTTCAACGCGGCCTTCGAAGAACGATACAGGATCGATCCGCCGCTTGTGTTGTCCGAAACACTCCCCATCAAGCTGGTGATCGCTACGATAAGCTTGCGGGAGCTCCGCTCCACGTGGGGCAGAAAGGCCTCGGCCATTTTGAGGGGTGCCTGGACGTTGACCCGGAACACTTTCGTCCATAATTGATAATCCAGAGAACCAAAGCGATTTTGTTTGGAGCCTCCGTAGATGCCGGCGTTATTGAGTAGAACGTCGATGGACTGGCCGGCCAGTTCTTGCGACAAGGCGTCGATTTGGTCGAAATGGTCCACCTCCAGGCGATGTAGCGAAACAGCGCCTTGGCGGGAAGCGAGGCCGCGCAGGTCAGCCGCGTGTTCCGGATTGCGGCAGCAGGCCAGCACCCTCCATCCGGCTTCGGCATATTGGCGGCAAAATTCCAAGCCTAAACCCCGATTGGCGCCAGTGATCAAGACAGTCGCCATGGCATTGTCCTCCGTTTGGGGATTGATACTTGCCCGGTTTGACAGCAAATTAATAGCGGTTTCAATCTAACTTTGAGGTATCGACATGACCAGCGAAGAACGCCGACTGTTAAGCGAATTTCTCGACCAACTCAAGCAGGCCAAGGTCGCTATCAAAGATCCGGATGCCGAAGCCTTAATCTCCGCAGCCATCGCCCGGCAGCCCGACGCCGCTTATCTGCTGGTGCAGAAAGCCCTTCTGCAAGAGCAGGCGCTCAATGCCGCCAAGGCGCAAATCGCCCAATTGCAGCGCCAGCTCGAGCAAGCGCAAGCCCGCACGGGGTCCTCGGGCGGCTTTTTAAGCTCCGATCCTTGGGCCGCCCCGACGCGCCCGATGTCCGCTCCGGCAGGCTCGTGGCCCTCCGCCGCGGCGCAGCCATCCGGATCGAGCGCCCTGGGCAGCTTTTTGGGCACTGCCGCTGCTACTGCAGCGGGGATCGCCGGCGGGGCTTTTTTATTCCAGGGACTGGAGAGCCTTCTGGGCCATCACGGCTATGGCGGAGACTTTCTCAATTCCTCCGGAACAATCCCGGAACCGGTCGAAAACGTCACTAACAACGAGTATTACGGCGCCGATGATAATTCGCCCGAACAGGATTTTCAGGACGCCGATTTCGACGTGTCGGACGAGGGATTCGATGGCTATTCCGATGATGATGGAAGCCTAGACGTATAGGTAAAGCTTATCCTGAGCGCAGAACGCCCGCTCGATGGCCGCTGCCTCGGCTTCGTCAAATCCGGCGCCGAGCAGCCGCTGGAAGGCGATCAGGGCCGTTTTCGGGAATTCCCAGCACGTTCCTAGTTCTCGCAGAAGGCGAGCCATTTCGTTCTCGCCAACGGGTGAAAGTGCAGCCTTGGGACCCTTGCCCTCGCGGCGCAATAAGCACTCAACCAGCACCGCGCCAAGATAGCGGAGGCTGTGGACGGGATGAGTGTTCATATCGCTGATGAGATAGTCGAATTGCCTCGCGAACACTGGATCGGCTCGGTAGGGTTCGAATAGGCCTACTTCGATCGCACCTAATATCCGCTCGAAAAACCGCTGCTGCGCCGTGTACAACCACGGATCGTGAAAGAATTTATAGGCATGCTCCAGATCGTGGATCATGAAGGCAAAGCCATCGGCTTTGGCCAGCACCGGCCGCACGGCGCGTGAATAATCCGCTATTACAGTGACCGGGCGGATGCCTGCGGCTTGCATGCGAAGCACTTCATCCGGCGGCGGAATCTTGAAGGTCAATCGCAGCGGCCATTGATTTCGGAGCCATCCCAAGAGGGCCGAGGGAACATTCGGAACGATGCCCAGGAATTGATAACGTTCTAGCCAGCGGATCAAAGCCGCGTGGAGCGCCTCTCCGGAAGCTTGTTCCAGCTCCAAAAGCCACTTTTCGAGTTCGGGTCGGGCGTCGAATTTGGATTTGCGCGAGGCGAAACGCCTGCCGTGACGGGTCGTCTGCCAAAGAAGGAAGTAGGCCGAGGCATAAGCGGCGTCATTCATCATTCCGTGCTGCCGACGCGCGGCCAGTCGCGACAGGCGGATGGATAACGCTTCATCGCCACTCATTCCCGCTAAGGCCCGGCGGTCCGGCAGTGGCATTTTTCGATATTCGCTGCCTTGTTAACGAAAAAGCCGTTGAGTTGTCATTAAGGAACTCAACGGCTTAGCTTTCTGCAGGAGATGACCACAGAAACGCGGCGAATCGCTCAACCGGTGAAGTTTGCTTCCACGAACTCCCAGTTGACGACATTCCAGAATTCCTCGACGTATTTGGGGCGGGCGTTTCGATAGTCGATGTAATAAGCATGTTCCCAAACGTCAATGGTCAGTAGCGGCGTCTGGCCGCTGGTCAGCGGATTGCCGGCATTGCTGGTGCTTACCACGCTCAAGCTGCCATCGGCATTTTTGACCAGCCAAGCCCAGCCGGATCCAAACGTGGTGACGGCGGTCTTGCTCAACTCCTCCTTGAACTTGTCGAACGAACCGAAGGCCTTGTCGATCGCTTCGGCCAGGGTGCCGGATGGCTGTCCGCCGCCGTTCGGCCTCATCCCATTCCAGTAGAACGTGTGATTCCACACCTGAGCCGCATTGTTGAAAATACCGCCCGAGGACTTACGAATGATGTCTTCAAGCGGCAAGTTCTCGAATTCTGTTCCGGCAATCAGGTTGTTTAAGTTGGTTACATAAGCCTGATGATGCTTGCCATAATGATACTCCAGCGTCTCCGCGGAAATGTAAGGCTCCAGGGCATTTTTCGGATAAGGCAGAGGGGGAAGTGCATGAGTCATGAGTAGGCTCCTCTTGTCATCATTTTGAATGATTCGCTATACCCGTGGCGAAAACGGGCCTTTGCAATGAAGATTCTCTGGAATTTAGTCTACCATCGGCACGTTGGCACAGAAAGCGCATGAAAATTATGCGTTGCAAGCGCCCTTGCGTTCCCTTGGATACTCAAAAAAAAGAGCTTACAGGGAAGCTCTTCATTGGGATAGAAGTAGAGTTGCGGATTCGATAATAATCTTAAGCTAAATTAAGTGAGGGCAAGTGCGAGTTCACGCGGCGCCACCTCATCGGCCATGAAGAAACTCGCGAGGGACCAATCGCCTCCCTGAAAAGGGTTAATGTGCCGCTCAGAACGGCTTGGACAAAGGGGATTGAGGGAATGAGACGAAAGAATTGGCATGGAGGCAAAGCTCCCATGAAGCACCTTCACATGTCCCTGTCATTTCAGATGTTGCGATCGTTGTTCCAGCGTTGGACCTGAGCCTTCCAAGTGCCATCCGGCTGCCGTTTCAATACACTGTAGAGAACACCGCCGTATCGGTATTTCATCACTTGCTGCTGCGGGCTTTGCAGGGTTTTAACGTCGGATAACTTGGCGGTGGCCACGGATGGTGTCGGACTGCTCGCCACGAACGTCGACAATGTCCATGGCGTACTCCCCCTGTTGGATCAAGGTCTGCCAAAAATCACGGATTTGCCCAGCCCCCTTCGAAACGGCCCCGTTAGGCTGCACGAGCATGGCGTTATCGGCATATAACGAGAGAATATCTTCTACTTTACCCTTGGCAAATGCGGCGTTCCATTGCGCAGCGCTGGATTCCGCGATTTGCCGCACCTTGTCATCCATTTGCGACTCTCCTGCCACGGAGGCGGTAGTGACTAAAGCCAAAATTAGCCCTAAGCTACGTTTCATAAATGATCTCCTGAAATAACCAACTTTTATGCCATGTAATTAAGTTATAGTAGATCAAATTGATTTTACAATACCTAATATTCTTTCTTGATTGTTTCAATAAACTAAACAAAACTCCGCACCTATGGATAAATTGACCAGCATGCTGGTGTTCACCAAGGTCGCCAAGGCTGGAAGCTTCGCCTCAGCCGCCAAAGAGCTGGGATTGTCGCGAGCCATGGCGACTAAACATGTTATGCAGCTTGAAAACAGCCTAGGAATAAGGTTGTTGAATCGCACGACTCGCAACCTGAGTCTTACCGAAGTCGGTATGGTTTATTTAGAACGGTGCCTTCAAATCCTGGATGAAATGGAGGAGATGGAGATTGCCGTGACTCGCTTGCAAACGGAGCCACGTGGGATACTCAAGGTTAGCGCCACGCCCTTCTTCGGAGCCTATCATCTAGCTCCGGCGATCGCCGCCTACACCGAGGTCTATCCCGATGTGAACGTGGAGCTCGTTTTGCAAGCGAGCTACGTGGATCTTATCGAGGAAGGATTCGACCTGGCGATCCACCTCGACGAACTGCGAGATTCCAGCCTTATCGCCCGCAAGCTCGGCAGCTCTCAGCGGGTGGTGTGCGGTTCGCCGCAATATTTCAAGAAGCGCGGCATACCCAAGACCCCTGAGGATTTGCGCAAATATAATTGTCTGATTAACTCTAGCCTGCCGCCGCGGGATCAATGGGTGTTCAGTGTTTCCAGCGGTGAAACCACTGTGGTCAAAGTGAGTGGCACGATGCAGGCCAACGTCGCCGACGCCTTGCGGATGGCGGCTTTGAGCGGGCTCGGGCTAGTACTGCTGCCGACCTATATGGTAGGTCAGGATATTCGCAAAAATCGTTTGCAGGCAGTGCTTACCGATTATGTCCCGGCACCTTTGGAAATCCATGCGGTCTATCCGCATCGTAAGCATTTGTCGGCCAAAGTGCGGACCTTCGTCGATTTTCTCCATGAGCGTTTCCATCCCAAACCCTATTGGGAGGAATGGTCGCAGGAAGATTAAGGCTGCACAGGTTTGACAAGACCATGAGGAATATCGAAGTTGAGCGGAAGTTTCTGGTCAAAAACGATACCTGGCGCGAGGCCGCGCATAAATCTGCCCGCTTCCGTCAAGGCTATCTGAACCATGAACGCCACTGCTCGGTGAGGGTTCGAATTTCCGGCGACGAGGCTTGGTTGAATCTCAAAAGCGCCACCGTGGGCGCGGAACGGTACGAATTCGATTACCCTATCCCCATAGCGGATGCACACCAAATGTTGAATACCCTCACCTGTAAGCCCTTGATCGAAAAAACCCGTTATTTCTTAAATATGGGACAACATGTCTGGGAGATCGATGTCTTCGAGGGCGACAATGCAGGCCTGATCGTCGCGGAGATTGAGCTTGAGACTCCGGATGAATCCTTTGAAATACCTGAATGGCTGGGTGAGGAGGTGACTTTCGACCCTCGGTACTACAACACCAGCCTTTCCACTCATCCTTACAAGCTCTGGCAAACCTGAATGGATATCTTCCTGTCGATTGCCTTACTGCTCGCGGTCTTGAGCATGGGCGCCGTGTTCATCGGGATGAGGCTGCCCAAAACCCATCTCGCGGCCAGCCGCATCCAATTGAGTGCTCCGCCGGAAGAAGTGTTTGCCATCATCACCGATTTCGAGGCTTATCCCAGCTGGCGGCCCGGGCTGGACCGGGTCGAGCGTGGTCCCAACATTGACGGGCTGCCGAGTTGGTTCGAGATTTGCGCCAAACTCGGAAGGGTTCATTTTCGCGTTACCGAGTGCAACTCTCCTCACCGTCTAGTAACCGAAATCGTGGACGACAAGCTTCCCCTGGCGGGTTTATGGATCTACGAGCTTGAAGCAAGCGGTGGAGGCACCCAGTTAACCATCACGGAGCACGAGAACATCCATCATCCTTTGCTGCGCTTTTTTGATCGCTTCATTCTCTCTTACTTCGGTATCATGGATGTTTATCTCATCGCCTTGGCGCTCAAGCTGGGCGATTCAGCGCAGCCCGAGCATCTAAGTCTGCGACTCGATGACTGCGGCCTCGCTACTTGAGCGTATGTCATTGGGTATATATACCCAATTCGCGCTGCGTAAATCGCTTAAATGGATTGGGTTCAAACAATCGGTAGACCATGAATCTATCCAAAATCTTCCCAAGCCACTCTCACCAATGTTCCCCAACACGACTTCGGACTATGCCCGAGCGTTTTATCACCTACATTATTCGTAGGTCGCCATGACATCCAACCCTTACACCCGCCCCCCTAAACTCCGGCTTCTGGGGCTTGCCACCTGGTTCGAGGGAGGATTGATCCTAATTGCTTACGCCTTAGGCTGGATGCTCTCCATTGATCCTTTGAGCCATTTGAAATTCAAGCCGATGAGCTTTATTTGGGGCATTCTGGCCACGACGCCGCTGTACGCCCTCTTCGCCGCCTCATACTGCTTTCCAAAAGGCGGCATGAAAGACATCAAGCAATTCCTAGTCGACAAACTCGGACCATTTATCAGTGAATACGGCTGGGGGGCATTGCTTTATCTCAGCATCCTAGCCGGAGTATCCGAAGAAATCCTGTTCCGGGGATTCCTGCAACCCTGGCTGGAACGCGATTGGGGTTGGCTCGGCGGTCTTGTATTCAGTAACATGATTTTCGCCTTGGTCCACTGGGTCACTCCACTTTATGCCTTGCTGGCGGGGCTGACCGGGGCTTATCTCGGCCTGGCGCTGGATTTCGGCGGCGAACGGAATCTTTTAACTCCCATCGTCATTCATGCCCTCTACGATTTCTCAGCCTTCCTGGCTGTGGCTCGAACCTATCGGCTCCAGCAAGGAGCCTAGCGCACGCCCAATGGAAAGGCTGGCCAGATCGCCCGGGAAAGCCTTGGGAACTCGCATTCGGAGCTTTCAGTCCTATCAGTTAGTAAGGAGGAAAGTACCGTCTTTTGGTCTTTAGGTTTCGGGTTCACCTCGAAAGACGGCAAGCTTCAACAGGAGGAGGTCTGAATGCCAGGGAAGACATGGATGTGTTTTCCTCTACGCCCGTTTTTGCTGAGCATTGCCCTTCCAATCGCTCAGCCCGGGATAGCCGGGCCATCTCAACCTTCTCTGTCAATCCCCACATCGCCCGCTTTGCCGGCGACGGCTTCCGAAGACGACGGCCAATGGCTGATGCCGGCTCGGGATTACGCCAATTCCCGTTACAGTAGCCTGGCCGAGATCAACACCAGCAACGTCAAGAACCTTCGCTTAAGCTTTACCTTTTCCACCGGGGTAACGCGAGGTCACGAGGCGGCGCCTCTCGTGACGGGAGATACCCTTTACCTCGTGACGCCCTACCCCAACATTCTCTACGCCCTCGACCTCGCCCGGCCGGGCGCCCCGCTCAAGTGGAAATACGAGCCCAAACCCCTCGCGGCGAGCCAAGGTCTTGCCTGCTGCGACGTGGTGAACCGGGGGGCGAGCTACGCCTATGGAAAAATCTTCTTCAACACTCTGGACGGCCAAACCATTGCGGTCGATGCCAAGACCGGCAAGGAACTCTGGAAGACCCGGCTCGGCAATCTCAATCTCGGCGAATCGGTCACCATGGCGCCCCTCGTGGTGAAGAACAAGGTGCTGGTGGGGAACAGCGGCGGCGAATTCGGCGTGCGCGGCTGGCTCACGGCGCTGGACGCGAACACCGGCCGCATCGCTTGGCGGGCCTATTCCACCGGGCCCGACCAGGACGTGCTGATCGGGCCCGAGTTCAAGCCTTTCTACCCCCAGGAGCGAGGCACTGACTTGGGAGTCAGTTCCTGGCCGGCCGACGCCTGGAAAATCGGCGGCGGCACGGTCTGGGGCTTTGTTTCCTACGATCCGCAATTGGATCTGATTTATTACGGCACCGCCAATCCCGGCCCCTGGAATCCCGAGCTTCGTCCCGGCGACAACAAATGGACCGCCGGGGTGTTCGCCCGCGATCCGGATACCGGCCAGGCGCGCTGGTTCTACCAATGGAACCCGCACGATCTCTATGACTACGACGGAATCAACGAGAACATTTTGCTCGACCTTCCCATCCATGGGCAGCCGCGCAAGGTGCTGGTCCACCCCGAACGGAACGGCTACGTTTACGTGCTGGATCGCGGGACCGGGGAAGTGCTGTCGGCGGAGGCTTTCGTCCATGTCACCACTACCTCGGGCGTCGATCTCAAGACCGGCCGGACCCACGAGGTGGCGGAAAAACAACCCCGTACCGGAAGCGTGGTGCGGGAGATATGTCCCGCGGCGCCGGGTGGCAAGGACTGGCAGCCGTCGGCCTGGTCGCCCAGGACCGGCTGGCTCTATATCCCCCATCAAAATATCTGCATGGACGAAGAGGGCTTGGAGGCCAACTACATCGCCGGCACGCCCTATGTGGGCGCCAACGTGCGCATGTATGCGGGCCCCGGCGGCCACCGCGGCGAGTTCACCGCTTGGGACCCGGTCCAGGCCAAACCGGTCTGGAAGATCAAGGAGAATTTCCCCGTCTGGAGCGGGGCCCTGGCGACGGCGGGCGATCTGGTGTTCTACGGCACCATGGAAGGCTGGTTCAAGGCGGTCAGCGCCCGGACCGGCGAGCTCTTGTGGCAGTTCAAATGCGGCTCGGGAATCATCGGCCAGCCCATCAGCTACCGAGGTCCCGATGGCAAGCAATACGTCGCCGTCCTGTCGGGGGTCGGCGGCTGGTCCGGGGCCATCGTCGCGGGGCAGCTGGACCCGCGCGACGGCACGGGCGCTTTGGGCTTCGTCAATGCCATGAAGGATCTGCCGGAGCACACGGCCAAGGGAGGCATGCTGTATGTCTTCGCGCTGCCTTAGGATTGCGCCCGGCCTCCCCGACCGCCCGTCCGGCCGGAACGGAAAGCCGATATCGGCCCTGGCGGCCGTCTTCTTACTGACCCTCTTGGGGATATCCACGCAGTCCTTGGCGGCTCCGGAACGGGCTGTGCCGCGAGAACTCCGGGTCTGCTCCGACCCTAACAACCTTCCCTTTTCCAACCGGCGGCTGGAGGGTTTCGAGAACAAAATCGCTGCGCTTCTGGGAAGGGATCTGCACGCCCAACTCAGCTATGTCTGGTGGGCGCCGCGGCGTGGATTCATCCGCAACACCCTGAACGCGGGACGGTGCGACGTGGTGATGGGCGTGCCGGTCGGCTTCGAGATGACCCTGAACACCGCGCCTTATTATCGCTCCACGTATGTCTTCGTGTACCGCAAGGACCACCGGCAGCCCTCCGGCTCTTTCGATGACTCCCTGCTGCGCACGGCCAAGATCGGAGTGCAACTCATCGGCGATGCGAGCACGCCGCCTGCGTCGGCGCTCGCCCGCCGCGGCCTCGTCGGCAACGTGGTCGGCTATACCCTGTTCAGTGGCCCGGCCGGTAGCAATCCAGCACAGGCGATCGTGGACGCCGTCGCCGGCGGCAAAATCGATCTGGCCGTCGCCTGGGGGCCGGCCGCCGCTTACTTCGCAAAACGTCGGCCAACGCCGCTAGCCATCGTTCCCGTGCAACCGGAGGCCGAAGCCGGCGTGCCCTTCGCCTTCGACATCGCTCTAGGCGTTCGACGCGGCGATGACACCCTGCGGCAAGCTCTGGATCAGGCCCTGGCCCGCCGGCGGGCGGAAATCGGCCGCATTCTCGAGGTCTACAATGTGCCGCGGGTCGGGGAACGTTTCGTGCGAGCCAGCCCATGAAAATTCTCCGCGGCGTGTGGATTGCGATGCTCGGCGCGGCGGCTCTCACGGGTTGCGAGCGGGAGGAACGGAACTTTGTCGAGCCGCCGCCGACTTCCTCGGCCGTGGAAAGTCTCCGCCTCAGCGATCTCCGGCCCGGACCGTCAAGTCCGCCGCCGGCCGCCGAAAATTCGGCCTATCAGGAGAATGCCTACGCCATCTCGGAAGGCCAGCGCCTCTTCTCCTGGTACAACTGCGCGGGTTGCCACTTCCATGGCGGCGGCGGCATCGGTCCGCCGTTGATGGACGATCTATGGATTTACGGCAGCGAGCCGCAAAACATCCATGCCACCATCATTCAGGGTAGGCCCAACGGGATGCCGGCCTTCGGCGGGCGTATCCCCGATTACCAGGTCTGGCAACTGGCCGCCTATGTGCGCTCGCTGAGCGGCCTGACGCCCAAGGACGCCGTGCCGGCCCGAAGCGACCACATGAGCAACGAGAGTCCCCCGACAACCATGGAAAAGCCGTCACCCAAGATGACTGGAAGTCCGCCGTGAGCCTGTTCGGCGACCCGCATTTCGCCTGGCGGAACGCGCAATCCGCGCTGAATTCGGCCGGACCGCAGGCGGCGCGGATCGAGGCTTACTGGTGGCTGATCTTCGCCGTCTCCGCGCTGGCTTTGATCTTGGTGGTCCTGGCCATGTTTTATGCGCTCTTCCATAGCCGCCGCCGAAGCGATCTGGAACCAGAGTTCCGGCCTTCGCCAAAACTGGAACGAAGCCGAGGCTGGGTGGTTGGGATCTTGGGGGCGGTTACTGGCGTGATTTTGCTCGGCCTCATCGCGGGGAGTTTTGCCACCGATCAAGCGCTGGAGTCCTTCACCGCCCAAGACGCCCTAAGCATAGACGTGATCGGGCACCAGTGGTGGTGGGAAGTGCAGTATATCGATCCCGTCCCCAGCCGGCGGGCCAGCACCGCCAACGAGATTCACGTGCCGGTGGGGAGGACGGTGGCGCTGACCCTGAAATCCCATGACGTCATTCACAGTTTCTGGGCGCCCAATCTAACCGGCAAGCAGGATCTCATTCCGGGCCACGAGGCGACACTGAACTTCCGCGCGGATCGGGCCGGCGTGTTCCGGGGCCAGTGCGCCGAATTTTGCGGTTATCAGCACGCCTATATGGGCTTTCTGGTCGTGGCGGAGCCACCCGACCAATTCGCCGCCTGGCTGGAAAAACAGCGCGCTCCAGCAATGACACCGGCGAATCCATCACAGCGGCGTGGGCAGGAGGTGTTTCTGTCCAGAGATTGCGCCCTCTGCCACACCATCCAGGGCACCGAGGCATCCGGCAAGACGGCGCCGGATCTGACCCATCTGGCCGGCCGCAAGACGCTGGCGGCGGCGACCCTCGCCAATAATCCCAGCACCCTGGCGGCCTGGATCGTGGACCCGCAAAGCCTCAAACCCGGCAACCACATGCCCTCCCATCTTCAGAGCGTGAGGCTTGGCGGAGACGGACCCTCCGGTCTTCTGAATCAAGAGGATTTGCAGGCTCTGCTGGATTATCTCGGAAACCTTGAATGAGCGCGCGACAGCCCATGGACCCAACGAATTTCGAACCACTCGGCCACTCCGCCGAACGGGAGCGGCTGGAGCAAACCTGGAGCACGCCGCCCGGAATCTACGGCTGGCTGACTACGGTGGATCACAAGCTCATCGGCAAGCGCTTCATCGTCACCGCCTTTTTCTTTTTTCTGGCCGGCGGAATCCTGGCGATGCTGATGCGGCTGCAACTGGCCCAGCCGGACAACCGACTGCTCGGTCCCGATCTCTACAACCAGATCTTTACCATGCACGGCACCACGATGATGTTCTTGTTCGCCGTGCCGATCATGGAGGCCATGGGCGTCTATCTCGTGCCGTTGATGGTCGGCACCCGCAACATCGCCTTCCCGAGGCTCAACGCCTTCAGCTATTGGATTTACCTCTTCGGCGGGCTGATGCTGTACAGCGCCTTTTTGCTCAACATCGGGCCGGATGTGGGCTGGTTCAGCTATGTGCCCTTGGCGGGACCGGAGTACGGGACGGGCAAGCGGGCCGACTTTTGGGCGCAAACCATCACCTTCACCGAGGTGTCGGCGCTGGCCGTCGCGGTGGAGATCATCACCACCGTCTTCAAGCAGCGGGCCGTCGGCATGTCGCTCGGGCGGGTTCCCCTGCTGGCCTGGGCCATGGTGGTGATGTCCTTCATGATCATCTTCGCCATGCCCGGCGTCATTCTGGCGAGCACCACCTTGATCATGGACCGGCTGGTGGGCACCCATTTTTTCAATCCGGCGGAAGGCGGCGATGCCCTCTTGTGGCAGCACCTGTTTTGGTTCTTCGGCCATCCCGAGGTGTACATCATCTTCATCCCGGCCTTGGGGATGATGTCCTCGATCATCGCCACCTTCTCGCGCCGGCCGGTGTTCGGCCATGCGGTCATGGTGTCGGCCCTCGTGGCCACCGGGGTCATCGGCTTCATGCTATGGGTGCACCACATGTTCGCCACCATGGTGCCGAATGCGGGCAAGATGTTCTTCACCGTGGCGAGCATGTTGATCGCCCTGCCCACGGCGCTTCAGGTGTATTGCTGGATCGCTACCCTCTGGACCGGGCGGCCCGTCTTCAAGACGCCGCTGCTGTTCGTGCTGGCCTTCTTCTTCATCCTGGTCCTCGGCGGACTGACGGGGTTGATGCTGGCCTCCATCTCCCTGGACACCCAGGTGCACGATACTTTCTTCGTGGTCGCCCATCTGCATTACGTGCTCATCGGCGGCGCGGTGTTCCCGCTGTTCGGCGCGTTCTATTACTGGTTCCCGAAGATTACCGGACGGCTTTTGAACGAAACCGCCGGTCGCTGGAATTTCTGGCTGTTCTTCATCGGCTTCAACCTGGCTTTCTTCCCCATGCACCAACTCGGATTGGAGGGCATGCCGCGCCGGGTCTATACCTATCCCGAGGCCATGGGCTGGGGCGGTCTCAATCTGCTCGCCACGATCGGCGCGGGGCTGATCGCGGCGAGCGTATTGGTGTTCATCGGCAATGTGCTGTGGTGCCGCCGCCGTGGCGCGCTAGTCGGGAACAATCCCTGGTCGGCGGGAACCCTGGAGTGGGCCACGACCTCGCCACCGCCTGACTACAACTTCCATCCAGTACCCGTGGTGGCGGGCCCGGAACCTCTTTGGGAAAGGGCCACGGGGCTTCCTGTGGTCGCGGGGCTATCCGATACCACCCGCGAGGTCTTGGTGACAACCCTGATCGAGGCGAAACCCGATCACCGGGAGGAGCTTCCCGGTCCCTCGCTCTGGCCCTTGATCAGCGCTTTGGCCTTAGCCGCCCTGTTCGTGGGTTCGATCTTTACGCCCTGGGCGGTGGTTTGGGGCAGCATTCCGGTGGCCGCGGCGCTGATCGGCTGGTTCTGGCCCAAAAAGCGTGAAACCGAGGAAGAGGTTGCCGAGGAGGTGCCGCCATGAGCGCCGAACCCGTCATCGACGTTTCCCGCCTGCCGACCTACGCTTTCGGCAAGCAGAGCCTCATGTGGTGGGGTACGCTGGGCATCATGGCGATCGAAGGCACGGTGTTCGTGCTCGCCGCGTTCGCTTATTTCTATATACGCGGAAACGTGGGGTCCTGGCCGCCTGGAGGATTGAAACCGCCCGATTTGCTGTACGGCACCATCAATACCGGCGTGTTGCTGGCGAGCCTTTGGCCCAATTGGTGGACGGACCGGGCGGCCAAGGCGCGGGATTTGCACAGAATCCGCATCGGCCTCCCCGTTTGCCTGGCATTCGCGGCAGCTTTTCTGGTGTTTCGCGGTTTCGAATTCGCTGCGCTGAACATCCGCTGGGATACCAATGCCTACGGTTCCGCCGTCTGGACCCTGCTCGGCCTGCATACCGTGCATCTGGCCACCGATGCCGTGGATACGGCCGTGCTCGCGGTCCTGATGTTCACGGGGCCTCTCGAAGGCAAGCGCTACGCGGACGTCAGCGACAATGCCTTCTATTGGTATTTCGTGGTGCTGATCTGGATTCCTCTCTATGGGGTGATCTACCTCGCGCCCCGCCTGAATTGAAAAAATCCCGAGGGCGTCATCCCGGCTAGCCTATCCGACCGCGAGGCCGCCGCTCCGGCATTCCGCCGTGCGGGGATATCTCATAAGATTTAAATTATCTTACAAATAAAAAGACCGATTTAACTTATTCCATCGTTTCCTTCATACTATGTTCCAAGTTTAAGCCTTAGGCGCGCCGGAAGGGTCGAGTGAGATTTCACCTTTCTTGAGGTGAGGTCTCCTTTTCGGCTCGCTTAATCGAGCTTCCGAATTCCGTGAGCGGGCCTGATCGGTTATGAAAGGTGCCGCGCCGATTTTTTCCAGCTTTGTTTTACCTCCCCTTGAGCTCGTTAGCTCCGCCGTTGCGCGGAGTTTTTTTTGCCCTATCCTCGCCCTAGGGCCGCGCACGCCGGCATGATCGCCCCCACAGGAACTCGGATACGGTGGATGGTTTTGGAGCGTTTATGGCGCGCTATTTTTTATAGAGGCTTTTTGAGGCGTGCCAATCGGTGCGATTCAGACGGCAAACAAAGCAGTCGTCGCTAAAACGCTGGCGTTCAACAAGCTGAAAACCCAGCCGCTCATAAAACCGATGGGCACGCGTATTGTTGACCAGTGGATCGACGAGTACAGCCATCACTGTCGGATTGGCGAAACAGCGAACAAGCGTGATCTCCATCATTCGCGTTCCGTAACCTTTGCAAGATCGGCCTCTTCCTCAATCCAAATGTCAATGGCGCGAAGCGCCTCGGGAACATCGCCCCAATAATGGCTCTCTTCACGCGCGGGATCGATGGCCTGGACAAAACCGACGGCGCGGCCGTCGATCTCGGCCACCCATAGCTCCGCCAGTCGGGGGAGCGGTTGAGTTCAATCTCCCAGCCTCAATCATCGTTAAGATCCGCGGCAATCTCATGAGGCTGTTCCTCCCAATGTTGTGCAGGGCCAAGTCGGCGATAGTGGCTGGGCGAAGATTCATTACGCGCTTATTGTAAGGCTGGAGGCTTGGCGCACGTACAATCCCCTAGTGCCATGCTCAAGCGGCCTTGTCCACGTCGCGCCTCATTTCTCGCCCTTCACCAGTTTAACTAGACGCCGCACCGCATCCGGCTCGATCTTCCCCTTGCGATTTCCTCGACATAACGCACTTCGAAAGCCGAGATAGTCGGCCCGAAGCGTCAGCAGAGAGGAAACGTATTCGGCCCGAAGCGATCCAGCCAGGCCACAGAGAAGGCCCAGGCGGCGAGCCTGCGCCACGAACTCGCGGAGGAATCCCGGTTCGCAGACGGCGCAAAGGGGACCTTTTGTCTTGTCCGCCGTATCCAACATCACTCCCCTGAAGCCAGCCTCCGCCAGATCCGGAAGCCATCTAAGGTCCGGCGCGGCATCCCCGAACAGCACCGCCACCAGAGCGGCATCGTGTCTGACCGAGGATTTCAGGCCACGGAGAACTCCGGTCCAATCGCCGCCCGGAAAGAAGCCAATCTTGACGTAATCCACCCGAGTGGCCGCCATGGCTTCGACCGCCGGCACCACGAATCTTGGTATCATGGGCAAGTCGCCGATGGTGGCGCTGATGGGGCGCTCACCGCCCAAAGTCTCGACGATATAAGCCACATCCTCGACAGGTAAGGCGCCCAGAGCGCCCGCCGCCGGGTTCTTAAGATCAATGATATCGACCCCGGCTTTCGCCGCGAGGCGGGCTTCGGCGAGATCGACGACGCTCGCGAGCAGGCCGGTCATTGGCCATTCATCCCTTGCGGATGTTCGCGCCAGAAGGCTTCCACCTTCTCCATCAACCAGTTCCAGGCTTCCCGTTCCGAGGGGCCGGCGGTCTTGTCCAAGCCGATGCGAAGATAATCCAGTTCCGCTTCGATCTTGCTTCGAGGCAGCATATGGAGACGGCTCACCAAAATCGCCGCTTCCAGCACCGAGAACTGGGCGCGGTTAAAGCCCCGAAACGGCGCATGGCTGGCCTCATGCACCACCCGGCAGTAGAGCCTCGGGCGGGTTTGGTCGTCCTCGAAGCGGGCGAGCTCCAGTTCGGCGTGGGCTAGGGTTCCCGCCAGCCGCCGGCCCGGCACCTGCTCCGCGTCCACCAGTGGCCAGTCGCGCCGGCCGGTGAGACAACCGGCGAACACCCGCACGTCGTCGCAATAATTTATGACGGCATGGCGGGTCGCGAGGATATTGTCTAGCGTAAGCGAAGGGCGGAACGGCATGACGAGCACCTCGTCCTTCAATAGATGTATGCCCATGGGCGCGATATGCACAGTATTCTCGGGCGAGAGGCTGGTAACGACGGTTTCTCGAATCATCGGCTGTAGCGATTGTTTTTTCTCTTACTTCCAGGGTGGAGTGAGTCGAAAAAAGATTTCCCTGCGTGTTTTCATCCAGCCACTTTAAAGGCGCAGGCTAGGAACAAACAGTTTGATTCCTCTCACCCCAATTCCCGCTCGGCGGGAGAGCGCGCCGAATCGTCGGCTTTCGAAGCGTGCGAGGCTTTCTGCAAAGTGGTTCCCGCCGGCTTGTAGGCATGCGGATCGACCGCCTGCTCCTCCGGCGCGTCCACCTGACAGCCCCACTGCAAGGGCTCGTCCTGGTTGTAGCGCTTGCCCAGTTGCCAAGCGATGTGCGCCCGCGCCAGTTCCACGCCCAGATAGAAGGCGTGGCCACCGTCGGTTTCCACCCCCAGTTTCGGAAATAATTGGAAGGGATCGGTGGCGCTGTGAAAGCCGTCCCGGTTGAAAATGTGCAGACCCTCCGGGCTGATGAGGATGCGGTAACTCGGGTCTTTGATCTGCCGATACAACTCCTCGATCTCTTCCCGGCTGAGCGGGAACGGCGCACGCTCGTGCAGGGCCATGAGGCCGTCGTCGATATGCTTCGGCAACCGGTTTAGCTCGCGGGCCGCGTACATAATCCGGCGGGCCAAGTCCGCTTCCCGCACGGCCTTTCGAGCGTGCTTGCTGACCTGGGTGGCGAGGATGTGCTTAATGTGCAATTCGGAGCAGATGCCCAAGAGCGTGGCGTTGATGCCGGCGGTGTCGGCGTGGGTCAGTTCAGTCAGGTTGCCGACGCCCATCATGATCTCGATGTCCGGATGGCGGCGGCGGACTTCGTGATAACGCAGGATCGAATCGGTGAAGCCGAAATGGATGGGATCCAGGATGGGATCGACGATGAATTCGCGGCCCTTGGCTCTCATGGCGGCAATGGCCCGGTCCAGGGAGTCCAGGTCGCCGTGCCGGGCGGGAATCAAAACCGGCGTGGAGACCACCTCGTCGGCGATCCAGAGCGAATCCTCGTGCAGGCTCAGCAGGAAATCCGCGCCGGCCTTGCCGCCCTTCACCAGATCGTCGTTCTCCAGGGAATCGATGCTGACCAGAAATCCCTCGGCCTTGAGCGCCCGCACCGCATCGTCCATATGCGGGAAAGGGGTGGCCGGCAGGCAGCCGATGTCGATCACATCGGCCCCGTCCTTCCGGTAAGCCCGCGCCCTTCGGAGAATGCCGTCGATGCTGAGCTGTGGGGCTTCAACGATCTCGGCAAAGATATGGAGCTCGTAGCGGCTGAGGTCCGGCTTTTTCTTCTGCTTGCCGAAGAATTCCGGCAGGTCATGCAGCTCGTCGGGGCCCCGCTCGATGAGGAGGCCCAGATCTCTCGACAGGGTTTCGAGATCGCCCCGGCAGCGCCCCGGTACCAATACCCGATCGGCGCCGAAGGTATCCTTCAGCCGCCGCCGGATCATGTCCGCCGTCATCAGGGCCGCCACCGTCAGCCCAAGCTGGTGCACGGTATACCGGAACTCCGGCGCCATCTCCTCCAGTGTCCGGCGCAGCTGCTTTTCCGCTAGCTTGCCGGTGAGAAAGAGGATGTGCTCGGGCATATGTGAGAAAGGCGCAATGGATGGAGGAAGGGACGGCGCGATTATACGCGATTATAACAGAGGCCAAAATCCGGAGGGCGGCTACTCTTTAAGCCCCTGTAAGCACTCTCTTTAATACTAGTCCTATCGAAATAGCATCCTGTCACATTATAGAGTGGCCTTCTAAATCGCTCGATGGCGCTATGTGGTTGATATTATGATATTTATTTCTGAAATCTGGATTTAGGAGATTGTGACGGAATGATTTAATAATGCGATTTGATGGCGTTTATGAAACATTATAAAAGCATGTTGTAATATTTTTATACACAAAAAATTAATGTTGTCACAGACTTGACTTGATTAAGGTTGGTTCCTATATTCCCTATTAAGTGGTGTAATGTGGAAAAAAGTGGATGTTAGTGGAGTGCGGGGGCATGCTTGTTCCGCGGCGTCAGTTTTATCAATTTGGATGAAAAAGGCCGCTTGGCTATGCCAACCCGCTATCGACCGGGGTTGGATGAGTGCTGCGAGGGCCAATTAGTAGTCACGGTTGGCTTGGACAAATGCCTGTTGCTCTACCCCTTACCTGAATTCGAGGAGATTGAGCGCAAGCTTGTCAAGCTTCCAGCCCTGAATAAAAAGGCTAAGCGCTTGCAGCGCTTGCTGATTGGCCATGCCACAGAGTGCGAACTTGATGGACAAGGGCGGTTTTTAATTCCAGAGCCGTTGCGGAGATTCGCCAATTTGGAAAAGCGGATCGCCTTAATTGGACAAGGCAATAAGTTCGAAATTTGGGATGAAGAACTCTGGGACCGGAGCCGTGATGAGTGGATCGAGGAGGAGCGCTCGGAGGGCAATGAGGACCTCTCGCCCGAACTAGGCTCCTTGTCCTTGTGAACGGCGCCTTCTCCACCCATCGGCCGGTCCTGCTGCAGGAGGCTCTGGAGGGCCTTGCGGTTGCGCCTGAAGGCTATATCGTCGACTGCACGTTTGGCCGGGGCGGACACGCCAAAGCAATTCTAGATCAACTAAGTGATAGGGGGCGCTTGTTAGCCTTTGACAAGGATTTGGACGCAATTACTTCACAAGAGGCGGCAGCCTTGCTTCGCGATTCCCGTTTTGCCCTGCGGCACGGCAGTTTCGCCCAACTCAAAGAAATTGTCGAAGCGCAAGGCTGGGCTGACCGAGTTTCCGGGGTGCTTATGGACCTGGGAGTATCGTCTCCTCAACTCGATGAGGCCGAACGCGGTTTCAGCTTCATTCGGAGCGGTCCCCTCGACATGCGCCTGGATACTAGCCGGGGTCCGACTGCGGCTGAGTGGCTGACCACGGCACCCGAGAGCGAGCTGGCACAGGTGCTCCGTATGTTCGGCGAAGAGCGGTTTGCGCGGCGCATCGCCCGAGCCATTGTTGTGGAACGTTCGAGGCGGCCGCTTCTGACCACGGGCGATTTGGCCAGAATCATAGAAGAGGCCGTTCCGACCCGGGAGAAAGGCAAGCACCCGGCCACGCGAAGCTTTCTGGCGATACGCATTTTCATCAACCGTGAGCTTGACGAGCTCGAGCAGGGTTTACGGCAAAGTGTTGATCTACTCCGACCCGGCGGGAGGCTGGTGGTGATTTCTTTTCATTCTCTGGAAGACCGCATCGTAAAACGCTTCATGCGGAATGAGGAACGTGGGAGCGAGCCGGCCGCTGCCCGCTGGCCTAGGCCCTCGCCTTGCCCGGCGCGGCTCAGGCGTATCGGCAGAGCGATTATGCCCAGCCCACAGGAAATCGCCGCCAATCCTCGTGCCCGGAGCGCCGTGCTTCGGGTAGCTGAGCGGATTGCATGAGAAGCCTGTTATTGCTAATCGCCATTGCCGTAATCTCGGCCCTGGGGGTGGTTTACACGAAATATCGCTCGCGGATGTTGTTCGCCGAAGTTGAACGTCTCCAGCAATCTTTGGAGGCTTACGAAGAGGAATTGGGACAACTGCAGTTGGAGCAAAACACTTGGGCCGAGCACAGCCGGATCGAACGCCTGGCTCGTGCCCGCTTGGGCATGATGCTCCCGGCCCGAGAGTCGACCATTTACATCAAACCTTAACCTGAATGAGCCGATTATGCAGATCATTCAACCCAGGCTGCTCAACGAAGAAGATTACAGCGGCCGTTGGCGCTGCTTGCTGGTCTTGATACTGATTGCCATGACGGCACTGATCGGTCGGGCTGTATATCTGCAGGTCCTCGACCGGCAATTTCTGAAGCAGCAGGGCGATCTGCGCAGCGTGGGCATTCTTCCTATTCCCGCGCATCGCGGCCGAATTACCGATCGTAACGGTGAATTGCTCGCCGTTAGCATGCCAGTCAAGTCGATCTGGGTAAATCCCAAGGAATTCCTGAAGGCCGAGGTGTCATCGGAGAAGATCAAATCTCTCGCCGATTCTCTGAGTTTGCCCGTCAAGGAAGTCGAACGGCGCATCGGAACGGATGACGGGTGCAGTTTCGCTTATCTGAAGAGAAGAATGAGCCCGGAACTGGCCGATCAGGCCATGAGTCTTGGCCTCCCCGGAGTGTACGCCGAACACGAGTATCGTCGCTATTACCCGACCGGAGAAGTCACCGCTCACTTGCTGGGTTTTACCGATATCGACGATCAAGGTCAGGAGGGCATGGAACTCGCCTTCAATAATTCCTTGAAAGGCATCGAAGGCGCGAAGCGTATCGTCCGAGACGGCAAGCGGCGAATCATCGAAAAAATGGAGGACCTCCGTCCGCCGGTCCCAGGCCAAAACCTGACCTTAAGCATCGACGAACGGCTTCAGTACCTAGCTTATCGCGAACTTAAAAAAGCGGTAATCCAGCATCGGGCGCGCGCGGGTTCCCTGGTGCTGCTGGATACCCAAACCGGCGAGGTCCTCGCCATGGTCAATCAACCTTCCTACAATCCCAACAGCCGCATTAGGCTGAAAGGCAACGCCTCCCGCAATCGAGCCATCACTGATCTGTACGAGCCAGGCTCGACGATGAAGCCTTTTGCGGTGGCCTGCGCCCTGGAATTAGGTCTGACCCACCCAAATGCGGTTTTTCACACCGGAGGCCAGATGCATGTGGGCAGCAATCTCGTCAAGGATGTGCATAACTACGGCACGCTCGACGTGGCCCACATCTTACAAAAATCAAGCAATGTGGGCGTGACCCAGATCGCGCTCAAGGTGCCTCCGAAAAAGTTCTGGGCCTTTTACAACAATCTGGGCTTCGGTCAAACTCTGAGCACTGGCTTTCCCGGCGAAGCCATCGGCCGCCTGCCCGATTACCGGGGCTGGAACGCCTTTGAGCAAGCGACCCTCTCGTTCGGGTACGGAGTCGCGACATCCACACTGCAACTCGGTCGCGCCTATCTCTCGCTCGCCAACGACGGCATCATTCCCATGGTCAGCCTATTGAAACGCAGGGGATCGCCGGAAACCCATCGAATCATGTCGTCCCGGACCGCAATCACCGTTCGGACGATGCTGGAAAACGTGGTTAGCCGCGAGGGCACCGCTCTGAAAGCCGCCATTCCGGGCTTCCGAGTGGCAGGCAAGACAGGCACCGTCAAGAAAACCGGCGCCCACGGCTACACAAGTTCCTTATACATGTCGTTGTTTACAGGCATTGCGCCCGCCAGCAGGCCGAGGCTGGCAATGGTGGTGATGATCGACGAGCCCTCGGCGGGCGAATACTACGGCGGCGCCGTGGCGGCGCCGGTCTTCTCCAGTGTCATGGAAGGCGCCTTGCGGCTGCTGAACATTCCGCCGGATGAGCCGGCGGCGCCGCTGATGGCCGGCCAGCAGGACGAACCCGCATGAACCTTGCGGAACGCGAATTTCTCCGCTATTCGTTGGACCGACTACTGGCTGGCTTCATCGATGGGCGCTCCGCGCCTTCGATCGACATCCAGGGGCTCAGTCAGGACAGCCGCCGAGTGCGTCCGGGCGATTTGTTCGCCGCGCTGGCCGGCCATACCGTGCATGGCCTGAGCCACGCGGCCCAGGCGCTCCGGCAAGGCTGCGCCGCCATCGCGTTCGATCCTGCCGGAGCGGGCGAAATTTTAGCTCGGGACATCTCGGCGGTGCCTTCCATCCCGGTGGAAACTCTCGCGCAGAAGCTGGGATTTATCGCCGACCGCTTTTATCGCGAACCCTCTCGCGATCTGACCGTCATCGGCGTCACCGGCACCAACGGCAAGACCTCATGCAGCCACTTCCTGGCTCAGGCCCTCGGTGAACACGAAGGGCCGACGGCGGTCGTGGGCACCTTAGGCTGGGGGCCGCCGGGGGAATTACTTCCGACGGCCCACACGACGCCCGACGCCATTGAAGTGCACGATCTCCTGTCCCGGCTCCAGCGGCGAGGCTTTAAGCACGTCGCCATGGAGGCGTCCTCCCATGGCCTGGTTCAAGGCCGGCTCAACGGTGTACGCTTCAAGGGAGCGCTGTACACCAATCTCAGTCGCGACCATCTGGATTATCACAAGACCATGGAAGCCTACCGGGAGGCCAAGCTGCGGCTCCTGGACTGGCCCGGACTCGAATTCGTGGCGCTCAACGTGGACGATGCCATCGCCGGCACGATCATCGAGCGACTTCCCGCCGGCTTGCCGATCATTGGCTTCAGTGTAAGCGGCAAGACGAAAGCAATTGATCCGCTCCTCACGATTTCCTCCGTGGAACATGCCGTGGAAGGCATCTCTTTCAAAGCCCACTTCCGGGATCGAACCGCTCGCGTACGGGCGCCGGTATTCGGCGATTTCAACGTGGAAAACCTGACCGCTGTTCTAGCGGTCCTGCTCGCCATGGGACGCGATCTGGAAGATGCCGCGGCCTCGCTGAGGAATATCCGGCCCGTGCCGGGCCGAATGGAAAGTTTCACCGCCGCCGGGCGGACGGCGGTGGTGGATTACGCCCATACCCCCGATGCCTTGGCCAGCGTGCTGACGAGCCTGCGCCGGCATTGCGCCGGGCGGCTATGGGTGGTGTTTGGTTGCGGCGGAGACCGGGACAAGGGCAAGCGTCCGGAAATGGGCGCCATTGCCGCAAGGCTCGCCGACATCGTGGTGTTGACCGACGACAATCCGCGCTCCGAGGATGGCGATGACATCATCCGTGACATCCGCTCAGGCTGCCGTCATGGGGATTTGACCATTATCCGGGACCGTCGAGAGGCCATAGCCTACGCCCTGGGACGGGCGGCGGCCGGCGACTTGATCCTGATCGCCGGCAAGGGCCACGAAACCACTCAGGAAGTACACGGCCGGAAATTCCCTTTCAGCGATCGTGAGGTGGTCCGGACGATCCTAAAGCAACGGGGGGCGCCGCCGTGATGCGCCTGTCCGAACTGAGGGAAATCATCGGCGGCGAACTGCGGGGTGGCGATGCCGAATTCGCCAAGGCCAGCATCGATACCCGGACCTTGAAGCCCGGTGATCTTTACCTCGCCATCCGCGGCGCGCGCTTCGACGGTAACGACTTCATCGTCGAGGCCGCGCGCTCCGGCGCCTCGGCCGCCGTAGTCGAGCGCTTCGCCGACTGCGACCTGCCGCAGCTCCGGGTCGCGGACGGCCGACTGGCGCTGGGCCGCCTGGGCGCCGCTTGGCGGTCCCGCTGGCCGGGCCGGCTTGTGGGGATCACCGGCAGCAACGGCAAGACCACGGTCAAGGAAATGGTGGCCGAGGTGCTGAGCGTTGCCGCTCCGACGTTCAAAACCCAGGGTAATCTGAACAATGACATCGGGGTCCCGCTGAGTTTGCTGCGACTCCATGCGGAGCACTGTTTCGCAGCCATCGAGATGGGAGCTAATCATCACAGGGAGATCAGCTATGTCGCCGATCTGGCCGCGCCGGATGTAGCGATTATCTCCAATGCCGGCGCCGCGCACCTGGAAGGTTTTGGCTCGCTCGAGGGGGTGGCGCGAGCCAAGGGAGAGTTGATCGAGAGCCTCGCTCCGGAAGGCGTTGCCGTGCTCAATGCCGACGATCGGTTCTTCGATTACTGGCGTGGATTAGCTGGCAGTCGGCCCGTGGTGAGCTTCGGGTTTTCCGAAAGCGCCGTGGTTCGCGCCGATCCCGGTTCCCTGGCCATGGGTCTGGAAGAGGCTGGCTTCCGCACCTCATTCGAACTTATTTATCAAGGAGACAGTTTTCCCATGGCTTTGGCTCTCGCCGGCCGTCACAACGTGACAAATGCCCTGGCCGCCGCCGCCGCGGCGCTGGCCCTGGGCCTCGATATGGCGCAGATTCGTCGCGGACTGGCACGGCTCGTCCCGGTGCCCGGCCGTCTGGAACCCGTCCGGGGGAGATCCGGCGCGGTGCTCATCAACGATGCTTACAATGCCAACCCTTCTTCTTTTGGGGCGGCCCTGGAAGTTCTGACCAGCCTGCCCGGCGAGCCCTGGGTGGCGCTAGGCGCCTTCGGGGAGCTGGGCGAGACGAGCCCGGAACTCCACGCCGATCTGGGCCGCCAAGCCAAGGCGCGGGGAGTTAAACGCCTGTTCGCCGTCGGGCCAAACGCCGAGAGAGCGGCCGAAGCCTTCGGCGACGGCGCCCTCCATTGCCAAAGCCAGGATGAATTGGTGGAGCGTCTCGGGGCAGGCCTGTCCGACCGGATTGCCGTTCTGATCAAAGGCTCCCGCAGCCAACGCATGGAGCGGGTGGTGGAAGCTCTGAGGGGCCAGGAGGCAGCATGCTCCTGATTCTGACCGAATGGCTGGAACGCCATTTCGATGTGTTCCGGGTTTTTCACTATTTGACCTTGCGCGCCATTCTCGGCGTGCTGACGGCTCTATTGATCTCGTTCATCGTGGGACCGATCATGATCCGCCAGCTCGGCAAATACAAAATCGGCCAGAGCGTCCGCGACGACGGCCCGCAAAGCCATTTTTCCAAGGCCGGCACTCCGACCATGGGCGGTGCGTTGATCCTGGTGTCCATCGCGATCAGCACCCTATTGTGGATGGATCTCGCCAACCGCTATGTCTGGGTGACCCTGCTGGTCACCTTGGCGTTCGGCGCCGTCGGCTTCATCGACGATTACAAAAAGCTGGTGCTGCGGAACAGCAAGGGGCTCGCGGCCCGCCACAAGTATCTCTGGCAGTCGATCGTCGGCATCACCGCGGCGGTGTTCCTCTATGGGACGGCCACCGCGCCGACCGAGACCCAGTTCATCGTGCCGTTCTTCAAGCAGATCGTCTGGAACATGGGCTGGAGCTACCCGGTCCTGACGTATTTCGTGATCGTCGGGGCCAGCAATGCGGTCAACCTGACCGACGGACTGGACGGCCTCGCCATCATGCCTACGGTAATGGTGGGCGGCGCGCTGGCGATCTTCGCCTACGCCTCCGGAAATGCCGTGTTCGCCGAATACCTCGGGATTCCCCATATTCCCAAGGTCGGGGAACTGGTGGTGTTCTGCGGCGCCCTGGTCGGGGCGGGGCTCGGATTCCTGTGGTTCAACGCCTATCCCGCCATGGTGTTCATGGGGGATGTGGGCGCGCTGGCCTTGGGCGCGGCGCTAGGGGTACTCGCCGTGCTAGTGCGGCAGGAGATCGTGCTCATGATCATGGGCGGGGTTTTCGTCGTGGAAACCCTGTCGGTCATGCTGCAAGTGCTGTCGTTCAAACTGACCGGCCGGCGCATTTTCCGGATGGCGCCCATTCACCACCACTTCGAGCTGAAGGGCTGGCCGGAGCCGCGCGTCATCGTCCGATTCTGGATTATCACGGTAATTTTGGTCTTGTTCGGACTCGCCACCTTGAAATTGAGGTGATGACATGTTGACAGCCAATCCGAGAGCGTATTCCCCCGTGGCCGATCCGCTGGCACGCTTGGGGCTGGACCGGAACTCCTCACGGGTCTTAATCGTCGGCCTGGGCAAAACCGGGCTTTCCGTGGCGCGTTTTTTGGCGGGCCGGGGCATCCCATTTGCGATAGCCGACAGCCGGGACAAGCCACCGTATCTTAGTGAACTTCGCGACACGTTGCCGGATGCCGGGGTATTTCTGGGCGGCTTCCAGAGTGCGGCCTTCAAGGCGGCGACCCATTTGGCCGTGAGTCCGGGCGTTCCTTTGGACGAGCTGGAAATCGCGGCGGCGGCCCGCCGGGGCGTGCCAGTGCTGGGCGACGTCGATCTGTTTGCCTGTGTGGCCGAAGCTCCGATCGTGGCCATTACCGGAGCCAATGGCAAGAGCACAGTCACCACCCTGGTGGGACTCATGGCCGAAGCCGACGGAAGAAGAGTCCGGGTGTGCGGGAATCTGGGGACGCCCATGCTGGATATTCTCGACGACGAGGCCGATCTGTACGTGCTGGAACTGTCCAGCTTTCAGCTGGAACGGTCCTCGCTTTTGGAACCGGCTGCGGCCACCGTACTCAACATCAGCTCGGACCATATGGACCGCTATCCGGACCTGCAAGCCTACGCAGACGCGAAGCGGCGTATCTTCCGGGGCGCCGGGTACAGGATCCTCAATCGGGACGACCCCTTAGTGGCGGCCATGGCGGAACCCTCGCAGCGCAACGCCTGGTTCGGCCTTGGGCCGCCGTCAGAGCAACTCCTTGGCAATCGGCAATTAACCATCGGCGATCATTACGGGGTAGGACTGATCGACGGCGAGGAATGGCTATTGTGCAAAGGCCGGCCGCTAATGAAATCGGCCGAGCTTCGCATCCAGGGCCGCCATAATGTGGCCAATGCGCTCGCGGCCGCGGCCCTTAGCGAGGCCGTAGGTTTATCGCCGGCGGCGATCGCCTCCGCCCTCCGCAGGTTCAGAGGGCTCGACCACCGGATGCAATGGGTAGCCGAAATTGGCGGCGTGGTTTGGATCAACGATTCCAAAGCCACCAACGTGGGCGCCTGCATGGCGGCTCTCGCGGGGCTGAACCGCAAGGCCGTGCTGATCGCGGGCGGCGACGGCAAGGGCGCCGATTTCAAGGTGCTGCGGCCGATCGTGGCGGAAAAGGTCCGGGCCGCCGTCCTGATGGGAAAGGACGCTCCCCTGCTGGAATCCACTCTGGGAGACCTGATCGCCACGGTTAAGGTCGGAAATATCCGGCAGGCGGTGGAGACCGCGCGCACCCTGGCGCAGCCCGGCGACGCCGTGCTGCTGGCTCCGGCCTGCGCCAGTCTGGACCAGTTCAAAGACTATCAGGAACGGGGGCGATTGTTCATGGAAGCCGTGCGGAGCTTGAGAACATGACCAGACCGGTGACGAGGCGCGGACGAGGCATGGTCTTGCAATGGCGAGACCATCGATTCTACTTGGATACATTGTTGCTGCTGGCTTCCCTGGGCTTGTTGCTGCTGGGCTATGTGATGGTGGCCTCGGCCTCTCTCCATCTCGGGGACAAGCTGGCCGAAGACAGCCTCTATTTTCCGCGCCACCAATTGCTGCATATCGCGCTGGGCCTCGTAGTCGGTGGCCTAGCCGCCTCGGTGAGGCTGGAAACCTGGCGCAACGCCTCGATGCCGCTCTACTTTGCCGGCCTTTTGCTGCTGATCCTGGTGCTGATCCCCGGAATCGGCAAGGTGGTGAACGGCAGCGCCCGCTGGATCAACCTGCTTGGGCTTCGCATCCAGGTGTCGGAGGTCTTCAAGCTGATCGCCGTGATTTACACCGCCAGCTTCATCGATCGCCATATCCATCTCGTGCGGCGGTCAGTGCAGGGCATGGTCCGGCCGCTCATGCTGCTGGCGATGAGTGCCGGGCTCCTGTTGCTGGAGCCGGATTTCGGCGCCACCGCCGTCATCATGGCGACGGCCATGGGAATGCTGTTCCTGGCAGGCGCGAGGCTGTGGCAGTTCGGGCTGCTTATCGGCACGGTCGCGGGGGCCGGCGTGTTGCTCATCATGACCGCCGAATATCGCCTCCGGCGCGTGCTCAGTTTCATCGATCCCTGGGATGATCCCCTGGACAGCGATTTCCAGCTGACTCAGGCCTTGATCGCCTTCGGCCGCGGGGAATGGGACGGAGTGGGACTCGGCTCCAGCATCCAAAAGATGTTTTACCTTCCCGAAGCCCATACCGACTTCCTGTTTTCGGTGATCGGCGAGGAACTGGGGCTCCTGGGCACGGCCTCGGTGATCCTCCTCTTCATGGTGATCGTGTGGCGGGCTTTCCTGATCGGCCAACTGGCCGAGTGCGCCGGCAATCGCTTTTCGGCCTTTCTGGCTTATGGCATCGGCATCTGGTTCGGCTTGCAAGCCTTTATCAACATGGGGGTGAACATGGGGCTCCTGCCGACTAAGGGGCTGACCTTGCCGCTGATGAGCTACGGCGGGGGCAGCATGATGGTGATGTGCTCCACGCTGGCGATCCTGTTCCGGGTGCGCAGCGAAGCCATCGAAGCCGTGGCCGCAACACCCAAGGTCAAGACCACATGGGCGCGCGCCTAATGATCCTGGCCGGAGGGACCGGCGGCCACGTGTATCCGGCGCTGGCGGTGGCTCAGGCGCTCTTGGCCGAGGGGCACGAGGTGGTTTGGATGGGGACCCGCGCCGGACTTGAGGGAAAGGTCGTGCCGGCCTCCGGCATTCCGGTGGAATGGCTGTCGGTCTCGGGCTTGCGCGGCAAGGGCTGGCGCAGCCAGCTCACGGCGCCGTTCATGCTGGGGCGGGCCGCTCTCCAGGCACTTTCGATTCTGCGCCGGATTCGGCCGGACATCGTGCTCGGCATGGGCGGCTTCGTTTCCGGGCCGGGTGGGCTGATCGCCCGAGCCCTGGGTATACCGCTGGTGCTTCATGAGCAAAACCGCATTCCCGGCACCACCAACCGCTGGCTGGCCCGCTGGGCCGATCTGGTCCTGGAGGCTTTTCCGGCCAGCTTCCCGGCCAGCACGAAGGCCCGCTTCACCGGAAATCCCCTGCGCTCCGACATCGTGTCGGTCGCCCCGCGAGTTCGGCCACAGACCGGCGAGCCTCTGCGTATCCTGGTCGTGGGTGGAAGCCTCGGAGCCAAGATTTTGAACGAAACACTGCCGGAAGCCTTAACCGGACTGCCGGTTCAGGTCCGTCATCAAACCGGAGCCGCCATGCGAGAGGAGACCGCGGCTCGCTATGCCCGAGTCGGCATCGACGCCCGCGTCGAAGCCTTCATCGAGAACATCGCCGAGGCCTACGCTTGGGCCGATCTCGCGGTGTGCCGTGCGGGGGCCATGACGATCAGCGAGCTGGCCGCGGCGGGGTTGCCGGCCATCCTCATCCCCTTTTCCTACGCCATCGACGACCATCAGACACAAAACGCCCGCTATCTCTCGGAGGCTGGAGCGGCAGTGCTGCTGCCCCAGGCCGAGCTCACCCCGGAACGACTGGCCCGCGAAATCGCGGCATTGGCCAGTGATTCCGCGCGGCTTAAGGCCATGGCCGAGCGCACCTCGGCCATGGCCCAACCCGACGCGGCGCAGGTGGTCGCGGGTCTTTGTCTCGAACGGGTTCGTCCCGAGCTCAGCCGAAAGGCCATCGCATGAAGCTGACCCAGCAAATCGCCGGCCAACACGGCATGAATCGCATCCGCCGCATCCATTTCGTCGGCATCGGCGGCACGGGCATGAGTGGCATCGCGGAAGTACTGCTTAATCTGGGTTACCAGGTGTCCGGCTCAGATTTGGGCGAGAACGCCAGCACCCGGCGATTGGCCGACCTGGGTGCTCGGGTATACCAGGGTCACAGGGCCGAACATGTCGCCGAGGCCGAGGTCGTGGTGATCTCGAGCGCCGTCAGCCGCTCCAACGTGGAGGTGGACACCGCCTGCCGCCACAAGATTCCGGTGATTTCGCGAGCCGAGATGCTGGCCGAGCTGATGCGGTTCCGGTACGGCATCGCGGTGGCGGGCACCCATGGCAAGACCACCACCACCAGCCTCGCCGCCAGCGTGCTTGCCGAGGCGGGGCTCGATCCGACGTTCGTAATCGGCGGCCGGCTCAACAGCGTGGGCACCAATGCGCAACTCGGCAAGGGTTCTTATCTGGTGGCCGAGGCCGACGAGAGCGATGCCTCGTTCCTCTATCTTCAGCCGATGATTGCCGTGGTGACCAATGTCGATCGGGACCACATGGAAACCTATGGCGGCGACTTCGGGCGCTTGAAGAACACCTTCGTCGATTTTCTGCACCACGTACCCTTCTATGGGCTTGCGGTGTTGTGCGTGGACGATCCCGGCGTCCGTGACATCCTGCCCTTGATCAGCAAGCCGATGAAGACCTACGGGTTCGGCCCGGACGCCGACATCCGCGCGGTGGACATCCGCCAGAACGGCCTGCGCAGCCGCTATGCGGTACTCAGGTCCGGGCAGGAAAGCGCGCTGGAAGTCACGCTCAATCTGCCCGGCCGGCACAACATTCTGAACTCCCTCGCCGTGATTGCGGTGGCGGGCGAATTGGGCATAGACGACCCCACCCTCCAGCGCGCCCTCTCCGGCTTCAAGGGCATCGGGAGGCGCTTTCAGATCAACGGAGAAATCCCCCTGGGCGGCGGGATCGTTACCTTCGTCGACGATTATGGCCACCACCCCCGAGAGATTGCCGCAACCCTGGACTCGGCCCGGCAGGCGTTTCCCGATCGCCGGCTGGTGCTGGTGTTCCAGCCCCATCGCTACAGCCGTACCCGAGACTTGTTCGAGGACTTCGTGCAGGTGCTCTCCAAGACCGATGTCCTGATCCTGCTGGAGATCTATCCGGCCAGCGAAAAACCGGTGTTGGGGGCGGATGGGCGTTCCCTGTCCCGCGCCATCCGCGTGCGCGGCCAGATCGATCCGGTATTCGTCGAGAAAGTCACCGAACTTCCCGAAATTCTTCCCGGCCTGCTCGAACCCGACGACGTGGTGCTGACCCTGGGCGCCGGCAGCATCGGTCAGGCGGCCTTGGATCTGCCGCAAAGCATCGCCTCGCGACTGGGAGGTGCGTCATGACCGCTCTCCGGGAGCCGGCCTGGCATTGGCCGAAACCCGATCTTCGGGGCGAGCTGCGCTTCGAGGAGTCCTTGTCCGAACATACCTCGTGGCGGGCGGGGGGACCTGCGGAGCGCTTCTATCTGCCGGCGGACCGGGACGATTTGATGGTCTTCTTGAGGGCTCTGCCCACCGACGAGCATCTATTCTGGCTTGGCCTGGGCAGTAACCTACTGGTGCGGGACGGCGGCATTCGGGGCACGGTGATCTGCACCCGCAATCGCCTCAAGGCCTTGCGCCGATCCGGCGAAGATCGCGTTTACGCGGAAGCGGGCGTGCCTTGTGCTTTGGTGGCCAAATTCTGCGCGGAGCAGGGGCTGGCGGGCGCGGAGTTCCTGGCCGGCATTCCAGGTACCCTGGGCGGTGCGCTGGCGATGAATGCCGGCGCCTTCGGCGGCGAAACCTGGAGCCTGGTCCAAGGGGTGACAAGCGTGGACCGCTTCGGCACGGTGCGCGAGCGGGTTCCCTCTGATTTCGCGATCGGCTACCGCACCGTGCGGGGCCCGGTAGGGGAATGGTTCCTGGCCGCCGAGCTTGGCCTCGCGCCGGACGAGAACGCCGCCAGCCGCAGCAAGATCAAGGCCCTGCTGGCGCGGCGGAACGAAACCCAGCCGACCCATCAACCCAGTTGCGGCTCGGTGTTCCGGAACCCTGAAGGCGACCACGCCGCGCGACTCATCGAAGCCTCCGGGCTCAAGGGTATTCGTATCGGAGGCGCTTGCGTCTCCGAAAAGCACGCCAACTTCATTATTAATACCGGATCGGCGACGGCTAAGGACATCGAAACCTTGGTTTTCCATGTCCAGGCGGAAGTCCGCCAGCGGCAGGGCGTGGAGTTGCTTCCGGAAGTCAGAATCGTGGGCAGCCCGGCCCCGGAGGCGAAATGAGCAACGAAACGAAAAACCCTCGCGATTTCGGTCGGGTCGCCGTATTGATGGGTGGCGCGGCGGCCGAGCGCGAGGTCTCCTTGAAAAGCGGGCGGGCGGTCTTAGAGGCCCTGTTGAACAAGGGAGTGGATGCCGTCGGGCTGGATGTCGGGGAGCGGCTGATCGAGCCGCTCCTTCGCCAGCGCTACGATCGCGTGTTCAACATCATTCATGGCCGCGGTGGCGAGGACGGCGTGCTCCAAGGCGCCCTGGAAGCCTTGGGGATTCCCTACACCGGCAGCGGCGTGCTCGCCTCGGCGCTCAGCATGGATAAGCTTAAAACCAAGTTGTGCTGGATAGGGGCGGGATTGCCGACACCCGGCTGGATGAGGCTGCGCACGGAGGACGATTTGACCGCTTGCGCGGAAACACTGGGTTTCCCGGTCATCGTAAAACCGGCCCAAGAGGGCTCCAGCATTGGCATGAGCCGGGCGGAGAGCCTCCGGGAATTAAGGGAAGCATGGCAGCGCGCTTCGCAATATAATTGCCCGGTTTTTGCGGAGACCTGGATCACCGGCACGGAATACACCGCCGGCCTCCTCGATGGCCAGCGGCTTCCTCTGATTCGCCTGGAAACACCTCATTCATTCTACGACTTCGACGCCAAATACCGGGCCGAGACCACCCGCTATCACTGTCCGTGCGGGCTCGCCTCCGAGACTGAAATCCATTTGCAGAACCTGGCCGTCCAAGCCTGCGAGGTCTTGGGCGTGGCCGGCTGGGCACGGGTCGACCTGCTGGTGGATGACCGCGGCTCGCCGTGGCTTATTGAAGTCAATACCGTGCCCGGAATGACCGATCACAGTCTGGTGCCGATGGCGGCGCGGGTTGCGGGACTGGAGTTCGACGACTTGGTTTGGCGCATCCTGGAAACGAGCTTGCGGCGAGCTTGAGGCGAAAGATGCGAAGGGAAACTCGAAAACCGAGGCGTCCGACCACCCGCTTGCTCATGGCCGGAAGCGCCGTCGCGGCCTTGGTGACCCTTGCCCTCCGGCTTGATGCGGCGCAGTTGGAGGCATGGATGCCCGTCGAATTCATCCGGGTGGAAGGAGATATCTGGCATTTGGATGCGAGCGAATTCCGCGCCGCCCTGGGGCCTCATGTGGCGGGAGGCTATTTTTTGGTTAATTTGACCGAGATCGAAGCCGCCGCCCGGACTTTTGCTTGGATCGACCAAGTGCGAGTTACGCGGGTGTGGCCCGATACGATTCTCGTCCAGATCAAGGAGCACCAGCCAGTAGCGCGCTGGGGCGAAGACAGCCTGTTGAACGGCCGAGGTGAACGGTTTACACCGAACCAAACGGCATCGTTTGAACGCTTACCCTCTTTGTCCGGTCCTGTCGGCCAGGAGAAGCAGGTACTCAATATGATGCGCGCGCTGAACGGCAAATTGCAGGCTCGGCAATTGCGCGTCGAAAGCCTAAGACTTAGTAAACGCTTGGCCTGGGTGGCCCAACTCGACGGTGGCACGGAGATTGTTTTCGGCAATCAGGATCCCCTGGCCGCCATGGATCGCTTGCTGGCGCTCCTGCCGAAATTGGGCGAGGAACGGATCGCGGCAATCCAGAAAGTGGATTTGCGCTATCCGAACGGCTTCTCGATGATCTTGAAGCCGGAATCCCAAACGCCGCCCCAGGCACTCAGCTCGCTTCGGAATCCCCTGTCCCCCGATTCAACACGCGCCCAAACCGGGCCGAGACTCGTAAAACAGTTCATGTAATGGCTAGAAAAACGGATCGAAATCTCATCATCGGATTGGACATCGGGACCTCCAAGGTGGCCTGCATCGTTGGTGAGATTCACGAGGATGGCGATGTCGAGGTGATCGGCATCGGCGTCTACCCATCGCGAGGCTTGAAGAAGGGCGTGGTGGTCAATTTGGAGACCACGGTCCAGTCGATTCAGCGCGCCGTCGAGGAAGCCGAACTCATGGCTGGCTGCCGCATCCAGTCGGTGTATGCGGGAATCGCCGGCAGCCATATTAACAGCGTGAATTCCCATGGCATCGTCGCGATCAAGGACAAAGAAGTGACGCAAAGCGACGTGGACCGCGTGATCGACTCGGCTCGGGCAGTCGCCATCCCGGCGGATCAGAAGATTCTGCACATTCTGCCCCAGGAATTCGTCATCGACCGGCAGGAGGGCATCAAGGAACCCATTGGCATGTCTGGCATCCGGCTGGAGGCGCGGGTGCATATCGTCACCGGCGCCGTGAGCGCGGCCCAGAATATCGTCAAGTGTATTCGCCGCTGCGGGCTGGAGGTGGAAGACATCATCCTGGAACAGCTCGCGTCCTGCGCGGCGGTCCTGACCGAGGACGAAAAAGACCTGGGCGTCTGCCTAGTGGACATCGGGGGAGGAACGACTGATCTCGCCGTGTTCACCGACGGCGCCATCCGCCACACGGCAGTCATCCCGATCGCGGGAGACCAAGTCACCAACGATATCGCGGTAGCTTTGCGGACGCCGACTCAGTTCGCCGAGGACATCAAGGTCAAGCACGCCTGCGCCTTGACTCAGATCGCGAGACTGGAGGACAGCATCGAGGTGCCTAGCATCGGCGAACGGCCCGCTCGGCGGATTTCCCGCCTGAATCTGGCGGAGATCGTGGAGCCGCGTTATGAGGAATTGCTGCTGCTGGTGCAGGCGGAATTGCGCCGCAGCGGCTTTGAGGACCTGATCGCCGCAGGGATCGTCCTGAGCGGCGGCAGCGCCAAAGTGGAGGGCTTAATTGAACTTGCGGAGGAAATTTTCCACATGCCGGTGCGGCTGGGCATTCCGCAGTATGTCACCGGCCTGAACGAGGTGGTGCGTAACCCAATTTACGCCACGGGCGTGGGCTTGCTGCTGTTCGCCAAGCAACAGCATGCCTTGGGCGGACGCCACGCTGCCGTGGGCTCAAGCTTTCGAGGGTTGTGGACGCGCATGAAAAATTGGTTTACGGGCAATTTTTAACAGAACACAGACGGTAAGGTGGAAGCGATGAAATTTGAACTCGTAGACTCGTACAGCCAAAGTGCGGTTATCAAAGTGGTCGGAATCGGGGGTGGCGGCGGCAATGCGGTCAACCATATGGTCAATAGCAGCATCGAGGGCGTCGACTTCATCTGCGCCAATACGGATGCTCAGGCACTCAAGAGCATTAAGGCGCGTTCGGTGATCCAACTCGGCAACGCCTTGACCAAAGGCCTTGGCGCCGGAGCGAATCCGGAAATCGGCCGACAGGCGGCGCTGGACGATCGGGATCGCATCTTGGAGGTCCTGGAGGGTTCCGACATGGTGTTTATCACGGCCGGCATGGGCGGCGGCACCGGCACGGGCGCGGCTCCCGTCATCGCCGAAATCGCCAAGGAGGCCGGTATTCTCACCGTGGCCGTGGTCACCAAGCCGTTTCCGTTCGAAGGCAAGAAACGTCGTGAAATGGCCGAGAAGGGCATCGAGGAGCTCAGCCAGTTCGTCGACTCCCTGATCACCATCCCGAACGAGAAGCTGCTTCCGGTCCTTGGCCGGGACGTCACCCTGATCAGCGCCTTCGCGGCGGCTAACGACGTCCTGCTGGGCGCCGTGCAGGGCATTGCCGACTTGATCACCCGTCCGGGCCTGATCAACGTGGACTTCGCCGACGTCCGCACGGTGATGGCGGAAATGGGCATGGCCATGATGGGGACCGGCATCGGACGGGGCCCGGATCGGGCTCGCGAGGCCGCGGAGCAAGCCATCGCCAGCCCCTTGCTCGAAGATATTAACTTGCAGGGCGCTCGCGGCATTCTCGTTAACATCACCGGCGGACTCGATCTCGCCATCGGCGAGTTCGACGAGGTAGGCAACGTGATCAAGGAATTTGCCTCCGACGATGCCGTGGTGGTTATCGGCACCGTCATTGATCCGGAGGTGCAGGACGAACTACGCGTCACGGTGGTTGCGACCGGCTTGCGCAGCCAGCGCCAGGCGAACGAAGCCCCCATGAAACTGGTCCGCAATACCGCCGGAGAAGTGGATTATGAGCAGCTTCAACGTCCCACCGCGTTCCGCAAGCAACCGAAGCACGATGTCCGTGCCGAAACCAAGAAGGACATGGACCTCGAGTATCTCGACATTCCGGCGTTCCTGCGCCGCCAAGCGGATTGACCGGAACCTGCTAGACAGCTAATACTTCCGACCCGAGGGCGACGGTTCGGCGTCGCCCTCCCCCTCCTTGAGCGGTTTCCTTCGGCAACGGGGGAAGTATGGCCATGCGCCAATTATTCTGGCGGAGGCAAGCGCTACCGGGAAAACTCTAAACTTCAAAGATAGGCAAAGCGGATGATCAGGCAGCGAACACTGAAAAATGTCATTAAAGCGACTGGCGTCGGGTTACATACCGGCGAAAAGGTTTTTCTCACCCTCCGCCCAGCCGCGCCGAACACCGGAATCGTCTTTCGTCGCGTGGACCTGCCTGAACCCGTCCTAATCGAAGCCAAACCGCAGAACGTCGGTGATACGACCTTATCGACGACCCTCGTCAAAGGGAACGTAAGGATTTCGACGGTCGAGCATCTCTTGTCGGCGCTTGCCGGCCTCGGCATCGACAATGCCTATGTCGATGTCAGCGCCCCCGAAGTTCCCATCATGGACGGCAGCGCCGGGCCATTCGTATTTCTGATTCAATCGGCGGGGATGGAGGAACAGAACGCGCCCAAGCGGTTTATCCGCATCAAGCGCGCGCTGCGCGTCGAAGAGGGCGACAAGTGGGCCTGTTTCGAGCCTTACGACGGATTCAAGGTCACCTTCACCATCGACTTCGACCATCCCGCCTTTCGCACCAATACCCAAACCGCCAGCATCGATTTTTCCTCCACCTCATTCGTCAAGGAAGTCAGTCGAGCCAGGACCTTTGGCTTCATGCGCGATATCGAGGCCTTGAGGAAGCGCCGCCTCGCTCTCGGAGGCAGCATGGATAATGCGATCGTGGTCGACAACTACCGCATCTTGAACGAGGATGGACTGCGCTGCTCCGATGAGTTCGTCAAGCACAAGATATTGGATGCCATCGGTGATCTCTACTTGCTCGGCCATAGCCTCATCGGCTCATTTACCGGCTACAAATCGGGGCATGGCTTGAACAATCAGTTGTTGCGGGAACTACTTCAACAAACGGATGCCTGGGAAGCCGTGACGTTCAATGACGAAGAAGTCCTGCCGATTTACTTCATGCGCTTGGCCCAAACCTCCCGCTAAGGCCTTCCGGTGTCATGAACAGTGGCGGCGCATACACCCAAATAGCCGCTTGCTTAGCGAAAATCTAAGATCAGGGGTCGATGCCGCGGGCCGAGTCAATGGCGCGGCTCAGCTTCAGCAGCGCTTCTTTAATTTCTGGCGGCGAACTATCGGCGTTTTGGCGGAGTATCTCGCTTACGCCTCGCACGGGCGGGACGAGGGGGGGCTTGACCGGGCCGATGCCAGCTCCTTGAGCCCGAAGCAGATTGTGTATTTGGATATTTTTGAACCGATAGCCCACTGACTGCTCCAGGTGAGTTAAAAGGCTGGGCCCATAAAAGCGCAGCTGAGAGCTCCATGCCGGCGAGTCGACGTAAATTGTCAGACGATCATTTTTGGCGACGCAGTGACGGCAGTGCTCGCCTAGAGCGTCCGGCAAGCTGTCCCGGAGCGCTTGAAGCAGCCGGGCCTGCGCTTCCAGCTCGGCCCGGATGGACGTCAGCGCCGTTCCGCCGAGCAGAGCTTGAACGGGTTTCGGCTTATCTGTCATGGGTGACGTCCATCCCAGAAGGGGATGCAACCCTTCGCGAACACCTTCGTCTAAGCGCTGGACTCATTATAAACACTCTGTTTTTGCGGTATCATCGTTCGATTGTATTTGGTTCGGATTCGGAATAACACCGTAATGTTAGGCAAGCTGGTCAAGAGTATCGTTGGCAGCCGCAACGATCGAATCGTCTCTAAGAAACGCAAAACCGTCAAAAGCATCAACAGCCTGGAACCGGAATTCCGGGATTTGTCGGATTCGGCGCTAAGGGCCAAGACCCAGGAGTTCCGCGAGCGTCTGGATCAGGGGGAAACCCTGGATGCCCTGTTGCCCGAAGCTTTCGCCGTGGTCCGGGAAGCTTCCCGGCGAGTCTTGAACATGCGCCACTTCGACGTGCAGCTGATCGGCGGCATGGTTCTGCACGGCGGCAAGATCGCCGAGATGAAGACCGGCGAGGGCAAGACCCTGGTCGCCACTTTGGCCGCCTATCTCAATGCCTTGCCTGGTCGAGGCGTGCACGTTGTCACGGTGAACGACTATCTGGCGCGTCGCGACTCCGAATGGATGGGGCGGATTTACAGCTTTCTCGGCTTATCCGTGGGCTGCATCGTCAGCAACCTGTCCACGGAAGAGCGCCGGGCCGCTTACGCAGCCGACATCACCTACGGCACCAACAACGAATTCGGCTTCGACTACCTCCGTGACAACATGGCCTTCAGCCTGGATCAGCGGGTCCAGCGCGACAAATTCTTCGCCATTGTCGACGAGGTGGATTCGATTCTCATCGATGAGGCGCGAACCCCGCTGATCATCTCGGGTCCCACCGAGGACCGGAGCGATCTCTATCAGAAGATCAACGTCCTTATCCCCAAGCTGACCAAACAGGAAAAGGAGCACGGCCCCGGGGATTACTCGGTGGACGAGAAAGCCCGCCAAGTCTATCTCACCGAGGAAGGGCACGAGCACATCGAGAGATTGCTGGTGCAGAACGGCCTCATCCAGGCCCACGAGAGCCTGTACGATGCCGTCAACATCCGGCTCATGCATTACATCGGCGCCGCGTTGCGCGCCCACGCCCTATTCCAGCGCGATGTGGACTACATCGTCCGCGACGGCCAGATCATCATCGTCGACGAGTTCACCGGCCGCGCCATGCCAGGCCGGCGCTGGTCGGAAGGCTTGCATCAAGCCGTCGAGGCCAAGGAGAACGTGCCGGTCCAGAACGAGAACCAGACCCTGGCGTCGATCACCTTCCAGAATTATTTCCGTCTGTACGAGAAACTGTCGGGCATGACCGGCACCGCCGATACCGAGGCGCCGGAATTCCATCAGATCTACAATCTGGAAGTCGTCTGCATTCCGCCCAATAAGCCTATGATCCGGAAGGACCGAGGCGATCTGGTCTATCTCACGGTGCGGGAAAAGTACCACGCGATCATCGAGGACATTCGGGATTGCGCGCGGCGCGGGCAGCCGGTATTGGTGGGCACCACGTCCATCGAGAACTCCGAGGTCATCGCGAGCCTCCTGCGCAAGGAGAAGATTTCCCATCAAGTCCTAAACGCCAAGCACCACGAGCAGGAGGCGCATATCGTCGCCCAGGCTGGAAAGCCGGGCGCGGTTACCATCGCCACCAACATGGCCGGCCGAGGCACCGATATCGTGCTCGGCGGCAGCCTCGAAGAAGATACCGCCCGGCTCGATCCCAACGATCACGCCGCCCTGGCGCAGACCAAGGCCGAATGGGAGCTCCGGCACCGGCAGGTGGTGGAAGCCGGCGGCCTGCACGTCATCGGCTCGGAGCGGCACGAATCCCGGCGGATCGACAACCAGCTGCGCGGCCGTTCCGGACGCCAGGGCGATCCGGGCTCGTCGCGCTTCTACCTGTCCTTGGAAGATCCCTTGATGCGCATCTTCGCCTCCGAGCGGGTCGCCGTCCTGATGCAGAAGCTCGGCATGCAGGAGGGAGAGGCGATCGAGCACCCTTGGGTGACCCGCGCCATCGAAAACGCCCAGCGCAAGGTCGAAGCGCGTAACTTCGACATCCGGAAGCAATTGCTGGAGTACGACAACGTCGCGAACGACCAGCGCAAGGTGATTTATCACATGCGCGATCAGCTGATGAAGACGGAGGACATTTCCGAGACCATCACCGCCGCCCGCGCCGATGTGATCGACCAATTGTTCGCCCAATATATTCCGCTCCATACCCTGGAAGAGCAATGGAACGTCAAGGGCCTGGAGGAAGCTCTCGAGCGGGACCTCGGCGCGCGCCTGCCGGTGCAGCAGTGGCTGGACGAGGACACCCGGCTGGACGAGACCCATTTGCGCCTGAAGATAGCCGATCGGCTGGAAACGGCCTATCAGGAAAAGGTCACGGCAATCGGCGCGAAGGTCATGCGCCATTTCGAAAAAACGGTCATGCTTCAGGTGCTCGATAATGCCTGGAAAGAGCATCTCGCCGCCATGGATCATCTGCGCCAAGGCATTCATCTTCGGGGATACGCCCAAAAAGACCCCAAGCAGGAATACAAGCGCGAAGCCTTCGAGATGTTCACCAACATGCTGGACGAGATCAAGCACGAGGTGATCAGCATCGTCTCCAAGGTGCAGGTCCATACCGAGGAGGAAGTGCGAGTGATGGAGGAACAAAGCCGCGCCCCCCGCGAAATGCAGTACCAGCATGCCGAAATATCGGCGCTCGGCGACGAGCCGGAGCCCGCCCTACCCGAACCTAAACCGGCCCCGGCGGTCAAGCCCTATATCCGGGACATCGCCAAGGTCGGGCGCAACGAGCCCTGCTCTTGCGGCTCCGGCAAGAAGTTCAAGCACTGCCACGGCAAACTGGATTGAGGCTCAGGGATGAATTCTTCACTTAATGACAAGGCATCACGACAGGTTCCAGGCGTCCGGCTGGGTACGGCGAGGGCCGGCATCAAACGAGCGGATCGCGACGATCTCCTGGTGATCGAAGCCACCGAGGGGTCGGCCTGCGCCGCCGTGTTCACCCGCAATGCATTCTGCGCGGCCCCAGTGATCGTGGCCCGAGAGCATCTTCTTGCCTTATCCCAGGGTTTAGGTCCTGCGGGATTCGCCGAGCGGTCCGACGTGGCTTCCGGCGAACCCGAGACCGCCCGCCCCCGCTGGCTGCTGGTCAACTCGGGCAACGCCAACGCCGGCACCGGATCGCGCGGACTGGAGGATGCCCGCTTCACTTGCCGGACTCTGGCGGAGCAGGTCGGCGGTCACCCCGAGCAGGTACTGCCGTTCTCGACCGGCATCATCGGCGAATATCTGCCGGTGAACAAGATCGCCGCCGCCTTGCCGGACGCCTTGGAAGCGCTCGACGAGGAGGGATGGGAAAAGGCGGCATGCGCCATCATGACCACCGACACCCGTCCCAAGCTTGCTACCCGCACCTTGGAAATCGGCGGCCAGCGGATCACCCTCATCGGCATCGCCAAGGGGTCGGGCATGATCCACCCCGACATGGCCACCATGTTGGCTTTCATCGCGACCGACGCCCGAATCGAGCCGGCCAGCCTGCAGGATTGCTTGGCCGATGCCGTGGACCGCACCTTCAATTGCATCACCGTGGACGGCGACACCTCCACCAACGACGCCTGTGTGCTGATTGCTTCCGGCGTTTCGAAGGCTCCGGAGTTGAAGCGGGACAGTGCCGATTTTCCGGTGTTCGCCGAGGCGTTGCGGGAAGTCTGCGGCGCTCTGGCCGAAGCCATTGTCCGGGACGGGGAAGGCGCCACCAAGTTGATCCGCATCGTGGTGGAAGAGGCTCGGGATCCGGCCGAAGCCCGCGCCGTCGCCAAGACCATTGCCCATTCGCCCCTGGTCAAGACCGCCTTCTTCGCCAGCGATCCGAACTGGGGGCGCATCCTCGCCGCCGTGGGCCGGGCCGGCTGCGCAGGGCTCGCCATCGATCGGGTGTCCATCTGGCTCGGGGAAGTCTTGATCGTCGAGCACGGCGGACGCGCCGCCGGCTACACGGAAGCCCAGGGGACCGAGGTCATGGCACGGGACGACATTCTGGTCCGCGTCGCCCTGGGCCGGGGCACCGCCGTGCAGACGGTGCTGACCTGCGACCTTTCCTACGATTACGTCCGCATCAATGCGGAATACCGGACTTGAGCAGCTTCTCCGAGCCCTGTGACAACCATGACCAATCCCTTACTCGAAACCTACACACTTCCGCCTTTTTCCCGCATCAAGGCCGAGCACGTGCGGCCGGCGGTGGAGCAAATCCTCGCCGAGAACCGGGCCGCTATCGCGGCCTTGCTGGAGCCAGGCAAGATCTACACTTGGGATAACTTGGCGGAGCCCCTGGAAGACCTCGACGACCGGCTGAACCGGGCCTGGTCGCCGGTCAGCCACATGAATTCGGTGGTGAACAGCGACGAGCTCCGGGCGGCCTACAACGCCTGCCTGCCCTTGCTCAGCGAGTACGCCACCGAGGTCGGTCAGAACGAAGCCTTATACCGGGCCTACCATAGCATCGCCGAGCGCCCCGATTTCCCGAACCTCGGCGAGGCGCAACGAAAGATCATCGACAACGCCCTTAGGGATTTCCGGCTGTCCGGGGTCGATCTGCCTCCGGCCGATAAGACCCGCTACAAGGAAATCGCCCAGGAACTTTCCCGGCTCACCAGCCAATTCCAGGACAATCTCCTGGATGCGACCCACGGCTGGAGCAAGCACATCGAGGACGAGAGCCTTCTGGCCGGGCTCCCCGAATCGGCGAAGCTCGTGGCCCGCCAAACGGCGGCGTCGCAAAACCGGGGCGGCTGGGTGTTTACCCTGGAATTTCCATCCTATATCGCCATCATGACCTACGCCGACGACCGCGAGTTGCGCCGGGAGTTTTACACCGCCTATGCGACGCGGGCTTCCGACCAAGGCCCTAATGCCGGGCGGTGGGACAACACCGAGATCATGGAGAGGGTTTTGGCGCTGCGACACGAGGAGGCGCGGTTATTGGGATTCCGGAACTTCGCGGAACTGTCTCTCGCCACCAAGATGGCGCCTTCGACCGACGAGGTTATCCGCTTCCTGACGGATCTGGCCGAGCGGTCTCTGCCCCATGCCCGCCGCGATCTGGAGGAAATTCGGGACTTCGCCGCCGCGCGCTTGGGCCTCGCGAATCTGGAGGCTTGGGATTTGGGATACGCTTCCGAAAAGCTCAAGCAACACAAGTTCGCTCTGTCCGAAGAGGAGATCCGGCCCTATTTCCCCGCGCCGAAGGTGGTGGCCGGATTGTTCGCTTTGGTGGAACGGCTGTACGGGGTCCGTATCGGCGAGAAGGCCGGGGTCGAGGTGTGGCATCCGGACGTCAAATTCTACGAGATCCGCGACCCCTCGGGCGAGTTGCGCGGCGCCTTCTACCTGGACCTTTACGCCCGCCCGAAGAAGCGGGGCGGGGCCTGGATGGACGAATGCGTCACCCGCCGTCGGGTCGGCGGCGCGGTGCAGACGCCGGTGGCTTATCTCACCTGCAATTTCACCCCACCGACCGAGAACGAGCCGGCCCTGCTGCGGCACGACGAGGTGCTGACCCTGTTCCATGAGTTCGGCCACGGGCTGCACCATCTCCTTACCCGGGTGGATCACCTTGGCGTCTCCGGCATCCACGGGGTCGAATGGGACGCGGTGGAGCTCCCCAGCCAGTTCATGGAGAACTTCTGCTGGGAACCGGAAGCCCTGGCCCTGATCTCCGGCCATTACCGAACCGGCGAGCCCTTGCCGCAGTCGCTCCTGGACAAGATGATCGCCGCCCGCAACTTCCAGTCGGGAATGCAGATGGTCCGGCAACTGGAATTCGCCCTGTTCGACTTCCGCATTCACCGGGACTACGATCCGGACTTGGGTGGGCGGATTTACGCCATTTTGGAGGAAGTGCGAAGGCAGGTGGCGGTGGTCATTCCGCCCCCCTTCAACCGCTTTGCCCACAGTTTCTCGCATATCTTCGCCGGCGGCTACGCGGCCGGCTATTACAGCTACAAATGGGCGGAAGTCCTGTCTAGTGACGCCTATGCGCTCTTTGAAGAGAAAGGCATTTTCGATCCGGAAGTCGGCCGCTCGTTCCTGATTAACATCCTGGAACGGGGCGGCAGCCGCAAGGCCATGGAACTCTTCGTCGCTTTCCGGGGCCGGGAGCCAAAGATCGACGCGCTGCTGCGGCACAACGGCCTGGCCGAAGCGGCTTAACTCAGCGTTGCGGCCGGATTGGGCGTCCGAACGTCGCCGAGCCGCCTTCCCACTCTTTCCGACGTTATCACCATGCCTCGACGACCGATCGTCTCCGGCTATGCCCTTCTATGGGGGCTACTGGTCGTAACCGGCCTTGCCTGCCGACCGCTCATTCCGGTCGACGAAACGCGAGCGGTCTCGGTGGCCTGGGAAATGTGGCAGCGGGGCGATTTCCTGGTGCCCCATCTGAACGGCGAAGCCTACAGCCACAAACCGCCACTCCTTCAATGGGGCATGCACCTGGGTTGGTTCCTGACCGGGGTGAATCAGTGGACGTCTCGGCTTGTCGCCCCTCTATTCGGGCTCGCCAGTCTGTTTCTCACTGGCGCCCTGGCCCGGCGGCTATGGCCGGAGCGTCCTGAAACCCATAGCTTAGCGCCGTTGATCCTGGTGAGTTTTCCGGTTTGGGCGCTGTGGACCACACTGACGCTTTACGACATGCTGGTGGCCTTCTTCGCTCTGCTGGGCCTTTTGGGAATATGGCGGTCCGCTCGGGGCGAGCCCCGGATCGGCGAATTGCTCACTGGAATCGCGATCGGCGGCGGCGTTCTGTCCAAGGGACCGGTGGTCCTCCTGTTCATTCTGCCGGCCGGACTGCTGGCGCCCTGGTGGCTGGAGACACGGCCCGAGCAGGGTTGGCGGCGATGGTATCTGGGTCTTCTGGGCACTGTCCTCTTGGGCGCTCTGTTGGCTTTGGTCTGGGCCATTCCCGCCGCCTTGGCCGGCGGAGAAGAATACCGCCACGCCATTTTCTGGGGCCAATCCGCAGGACGCATCGCCAACTCTTTCGCCCATCGTCGTCCATGGTGGTGGTATGCAGCCATGCTGCCGGTGCTCCTGTTGCCCTGGGGTTTTCGTTTTTCGCTGTGGCGTGAGCGAAGGTGGACGGCGTTCGCCGCCGACGCCGGCCTGAGATTCTGCCTGACCCAAGTCGTCGCCGTGCTCCTGCTTCTCTCCCTCATCAGCGGCAAGCAAATCCATTATGCGCTGTCGGTGCTACCGTCGGCGGCGTTGATGCTCGCCCGGCTGTTACCCGAATCGCCGGAGCGATGGGTGCGGATCGATCAAACGGTGCTTGGAGGCGTCTTTTTAGGGCTGGCTCTGCTCTTGATCGGCTTGCCTAAAGTCCTGGGTGCCGAAAATCCAGTGAGGGAGATCATCACCTCTGCGCCTCCCATAGCTCCGTTGGGAATCGGCGCCATTGGCGTACTGTTGATCTTGAAGCGGTCAAGAGGCTCGATGCCTTCCCTAACGGCCTATGCCCTCGTCGGGTTCATGATGGCGGCACATCTGGTTTACCGGGCGGGCAAGGGCCCCGAAGACGATATGCAACCGATGGCGGCGCGATTGGCGGAACTGCAGGCGCAAGGGGCGGCCATTGCCTATTGGGGAAAATACAGCGGGGAGTTTCAGTTCCTGGGACGGCTGCGGAAGCCGTTGGAAGTGCTGCTGAGCCGCCGGGAATTGACCGATTGGCTAGCGGCTCATCCGGACGATTATGTGCTTATTGTCCATCGCAGTGAACAGGGGGTAGCGCCTAGAGGAATGGAATTCGTGCAGGATTATCGGAGCCCCCGACGCCGGATCGGATTGTGGAAGACTTCGGCCTTGAAGGCCGATCCGGCGCTCCTGACAAGCCTGACGCGGCGGGGAAACGCCGCCGGCAATCCGGACCTGGGGCCTTCGTGATATTTATTTGGTTTGGGACACTAGCGCGTTCCGAGCACCACGATAGTTTTCCCCTGGACTCGAATGAGCCCCCGTTCTTTCAGGTTCTTCAACACTCGGCCCGCCATCTCGCGGGAGCAGCCGACAAGGCGGCCGAGTTCCTGACGGGTAATCCGAATCTGCATGCCCTCGGGATGAGTGAGTGCATCAGGCTGCTTGGCTAAATCCATGAGGGTGTGGGTGATGCGCGCCGCAACATCGAGGAACGCGAGGCCGCGGACCTTTCGGCTGGTTTCAAGCAGCCGCATGGAGAGCTGACGGCCTAAGGCGCTCAGGATATCGGCGGCATGCCCCGAAAGCTCGTTTCTTAAGAGGTGATGCAGTCGGCTATAGCCGATATGGGCCAATTGGCTGGATTCTCGAGTCAAAACGTGGACCTCACGGACCATAGGCCCCCATGAACACTCCGATCTCACCGATGAAATCACCTTTGTTGAGATAAGCT